>JALZAK010000050.1 GCA_030948385.1 Actinomycetota bacterium | reverse complement strand
GCCCGTTACGCTGGGCCCAGTCAGCGTCGCCCGAGCCAGGAAGTGCCCTGTGCCCATCGCCGTGACCGGCTCCATCGCCACCGACCACCTGATGCACTTTCCCGGCCGGTTCGCCACCCAGCTGCTGCCGGAGGAGCTCGACCGCATCTCGCTGTCATTCCTCGTCGACGAACTCGTCGTCCGGCGCGGCGGCGTCGCGGCGAACATCGCGTTCGGGATGGGCCAACTCGGGCAGCGCGCGGTGCTGATCGGTGCGGTCGGGCCGGACTTCGCCGAGTACCAGGCGTGGCTCGAACGCCACAACGTCGACTGCGGGTCGGTGTATGTCAGCGAACTCGCACACACGGCCCGGTTCGTCTGCACCACTGATGACGACATGTGCCAGATCGCGTCGTTCTACGCCGGCGCGATGAGCGAGGCCCGCAATATCGAGTTGGCGCCCATCGCGCAGCGCTGCGGCGGCTTCGACATGGTCCTCATCGGTGCCGACGACCCGGCCGCGATGGTGCGGCACACCGCCGAGTGCCGGGAGCGTGGCTACCCCTTCGCCGCCGACCCGTCCCAGCAGCTGGCCCGGATGTCCGGCGAGGAGATCCGGGAGTTGGTGCACGGCGCCGACTACCTGATGACCAACCAGTACGAGAAGAAGCTGCTCGAGTCCAAGACCGGGCTCACCGACGGCGAGCTTCTCGATCAGGTTGCCGTCCGGGTGACCACGCTGGGCAGCGACGGCGTCCGTATCGAAGGGCGGAAGCTGGCCGCGCCGATCCACGTCCCGGTCGCCCAGGAGCTGCGCAAGCACGATCCCACCGGCGTCGGCGACGGTTTCCGGGCGGGCTTTTTCACCGGGCTGTCCTGGGGGCTCGACCTGCAGCGCGCGGCCGAGGTAGGCAGCCTCGTGGCGACCTACGTGATCGAGACCGTCGGCACCCAGGAGTACCAGATCAAGCCGGCGGATTTCGTCGAGCGCTTCGAGACCGCGTACGGCGCGCCGGCGGCGGAGGAGGTCCGCCCGCACCTGCCCGGGTAAGGCAATCTCGGCTAGTCTGCGCTGGTCCACGCAGCATCGGGAGGAAGGCAAACCAGGCGGTGCGGAGAACGTCGAGGGGCCCTGTCCGGCGAGGGCGTCGCCCAGCCGGGTACTGCACGGCTCTGGCGGTTCTGCTGCCGGTACTGGCCGGCTGCTCGACCAGCGACCTGCCGCGTTTCGGCTGGCCGCGGGGGATCACCAAGCAGGCCAACCTCATGCTCACCCTGTGGTCGGCGTCGACGATTGCCGCCCTGGTCGTGGGGTGCGTTGTCTGGGGTCTGATCTTCTGGTCGGTGCTGCGCTACCGCCGGCGCCCCGGTGACGACATGCCCAGGCAGGTCGCCTACAACCTCCCGATCGAAGTGCTCTACACGGTTATCCCATTCCTGATCATCGCTGTGCTCTTCTTCTACACGGCTGTCGACGAAAGCGTCGTCAACAAGGAGACGGCCCACCCGGATGTCCAGGTCAGTGTGCTGGCCTTCAAATGGAACTGGCAGTTCGGCTACGTCGGTGAGCGCGACAACAACAACAACTTCGTCCAGACCGTCGGATCCAGCGACGAGATCCCGATTCTGGTGCTGCCGGCGAACAAGCGCGTCCTGTTCACCGAGAACTCCGACGACGTCATCCACTCCTTCTACGTTCCGGAGTTCCTGTTCAAGCGAGATGTCATCCCCGGCCGGACGAACTCTTTTGAGGTGACGATCACCCGCACTGGAGCCTTCGTCGGGCGGTGTGCGGAGTTCTGCGGCACCTACCACGCCTTCATGAACTTCGAGTTGCGCGTGGTCAGTTCGGCGGACTTCGACAGGTGGCTGGCTGACAAGAAGCAGGGGATGACCACGGCCCAGGCGCTCAAGGCGATCGGTCAACCGCCTTATGCCACCACTACCCATCCGTTCCCCACCGATCGCGGCCAGCAGGCCCAGGGCGTGGGAGGCAAACGGTGAAGCCGGAGTCCCGGATCTTCCTGATCATGACGGTCTTCCTCTTCGCCGCCGCCGCGGTGTACTTGCCGTGGTCCGGCGACCCGATCGGCGGGACCGCGCTGATCCTGTCCGGCGGACTGTGCGGTCTCTGCGGCACGTACTTCGCGTTCATTGCCCGCCGCATTCCGGCCCGTCCGGAGGACCGGCCCGATGCCGAGATCGCCGAGGGCGCCGGCGAGTTGGGCTTCTTCAGCCCGAGTAGCTACTGGCCCTTCGCCATCGGCGCCGCGGCAGCCCTCACCGGCGTGGGCCTGGTGTACTTCCAAACCTATTTGCTCGTCATCGGCGTCGTGGCGATCCTGATCGCCGCCGGCGGCCTGATCTTCGAGTACTACCTCAAGTAGCCCGGCGAGCGCGCGTCGTCAGTCGTCGACGCCGGTGAGCTCCCGCCGCTCCGCCTGCGTGCCCTGGTCGGTGTGCTGCAACTCCTCGGCCGGCTCCTCGATCGGGGCGAAGAAGCCCTTGATCGTGCGCCCGGCCAGCCCAAGCTTGTTGGGGCGGGCCGGTACCGGCGCGCCGGCGTACTCGATCGGAACGGCATGGCCGTGCTCGTCGACCTCGCCGAGCGGCTGGTGGATCTCGATGAATTCCCCGGTGGGGAGCCGGCGGATGACCCCGGTTTCGACACCGTGCACCAGGATCTCCCGATCGTGCTGCTGCAGGCCCAGGCAGATCCGGTGGGTGAGGTAGTAGGCGATCGGCGGCGCGAGGATCAAACCGATCCGGCCGATCCACGTCATCGCGTTGAGGCTGATGTCGAACTTCATCGCGATCAGGTCGTTGCCGCCGGAGATCAGCAGCACGAGATAGAACGCGATCGCCATCGCGCCCAAGGCGGTGCGGGTGGGCACGTCGCGTGGCCGTTGCAGGAGGTTGTGGTGCGCGCGATCCTTGGTGAACCTGGCTTCGAGGAACGGGTACAGGGCGAGCACGGTGAACAAGATCCCGGGCAGCACCACGGTCGGCCAGAAGATCGCCGGCACGGTGTGACCGAAGGCGCGGATCTCCCAGGCCGGCCACAGCCGGGTGGACCCGTCCAGGAAGCCGATGTACCAGTCAGGTTGGGAGCCGGCGCTGACCACAGCCGGGCTGTAGGGGCCGTAGAGCCAGATCGGGTTGATCTGGGCGATGCCGCCGAGCAGCGCGCAGACGCTGAAGACGAGCATGAAGAAACCGCCGCCCTTGAGGGCGAAGGTGGGGAACATGCGCACGCCGACGACGTTGTGCTCGGTCCGGCCCGGCCCAGGGAACTGCGTGTGCTTCTGCTTCACCAGGATCGCCAGGTGCGCTGAGATCAACGCCAGCAGGATGCCCGGGACCAGTAGCACGTGCACGATGTAGAGCCGGCCGAGGATCAACTCGCCGGGATACTCGCCGCCGAAGACGAGGAACGACGCCCAGGAGCCGATCACCGGGATCGACAGAATGATCGAGCTGGCGATCCGCAGCCCGGTGCCGGACAGCAGGTCATCCGGCAGCGAGTAGCCGGCGAAGCCCTCGACGGTGCCGAGCACCAGCAGGGTGACCCCGATCAGCCAGTTGACCTCACGCGGCTTGCGGAACGCGCCGGTGAAGAAGATCCGGAACATGTGTACGACGATCGCGGCCATGAACATCAGCGCGGCCCAGTGATGGATCTGCCGCATGATCAGTCCACCGCGGACGTCGAAGGAGATCCGTAGCGTCGACTCGTACGCCTGGGTCATCGTGATGCCCCGCAGCGGCACGTAGCTGCCGTGGTAGATGACCTCCTGCTGCGACGGGTTGAAGAACAGCGTCAGGTACGTGCCGGTGATGAGCAGGATGACGAAGGAGTACAGCGCGATCTCGCCGATCATGAACGACCAGTGGTCGGGAAAGACCTTGTTGAAGGTGCGGCGCAGCGGGCCGGCCGGAGCGAAGCGGTCGTCGACCCAGTTGGCGGTCTCGCCGGGGATCTTCGCCAGCCTGCTCATTTGCGCTCCCAGAATGCGGGTCCGACCGGTTCGGTGTAGTCGCTCTTCGCGATGAAGTATCCCTCCTTGTCGACGGTCACGGGCAGCTGCGGCAGGGATCGGCTGGCCGGGCCGAAGATCGGCCGGCAGCCGTCCAGCAGGTCGAACTGCGACTGGTGGCAGGGACAGAGCAGCCGCTTGTCCTGCTCCTCGAAGAGGCTGACCGGGCAGCCGGCGTGCGTGCAGATCTTGGAGTAGGCGTAGTAGTCGCCGTAGTGATACCCGGCCCGCCCGGGGCGCTGGTGTACCTGGTCACCCGGCCGGAGCCGGATCAGCATGGTGGCGGCGTCGGAGGCGGAGTTGCCGCCGGGGACGTCCGGGAAGACGGTCTGGATGGCGCCGGGCTTGAGGTCCTCAGGGCGGATCGGGGTGCCGTCGTCGCGCACCAGGCGTACGCCGGGCTTCCACGGGGTGGTGAATAGTGCCCGGCCGGGCTTCTTGAACAGCCCGATCAGCGGCGCCACGGCCAGCGCCCCGACGCCCAGGACGGACAAGCCCATCGTGCGCTTGATCAACGTGCGCCGGCCTAGTTGGGCGGAGTCCACCATCTCGAGCAGGGTGGCGGTGGTGGAGCGCCGATCCACCTCGTCGGAACGCCCGTCGTGGCGCTCCTGGACGGCTTCCTCGTCCGGCATCAGCCACTTCGCGTAGCCGATGACCGCAATGCCCAGCCCGCCGAGGCCGAGCGCCATCGTGACGCCCAGCAGCGGGGTGAACAGGTAGTTGTAGCCGTGGTCGGCGATGAAGCGCCACGGCCAGAAGATCGTGACCGCCAGGAAGCCGATGCCGCCGAGGAACGCGACGAGCAGCCAGAAGGCCACCTTGCGCTCGGCCCGGCGCTCCAACTTCGTGCCGGGGACGACGTAGCGCCGGCGGTAGTGCACGATCTCCACCCCGTCGCGCGCGGCTCCTTCGCGAACCCACTCCATCCGGGTGCGGTCCGG
>JALZAK010000043.1 GCA_030948385.1 Actinomycetota bacterium | reverse complement strand
CGGCCACCATCTTGGCGTTGCGGGCGGCCAGGGTGCCGCCGGCATCGCGGCCCAGCAACGACAGCGAGGCTGCGTCCGGGGCCAGCCGTTGCCGCGCCGGCGCGTCGAGAGCGGGCGGCAGCGAGGCCTGGCCGGCTGCGTCCACGACGGCGCCGGCCCGGACGAGCAGCGCGATCAACTCAGCGGCGAGGTCGCTGTCGAGACCGGCTCGGCCGGCCGTTGCCAGCACGGTATCGAGGTCGGTCATCCCGTCCAGGCGATCGAAGAGCTCCGCGGCACCGGGCGGCAGCCCGCTGACCACCAGCGCCCGCGCCGGATCGATCCCGAGCTGCACGGTGGAGCGGTCGCGCCACAGCCGGCGCAGCGCCGGCAACAACAGGGGTCGCACGAACTCACCTCGCGGATCGAGCCGGATTCAGGAGGCAGAGCCTGGCACCCGGCCGGCGTACGTACCGGAGACCGTCCACAGCGGCGCGCGCGTCCACAACCTCCGGACAGCCGGAAGGTGGCGCCCCAGCGGGACGCCACCTTCCCTTGCGCGTTGAGGTCGGGCCTGGAGTCAGGCCTTGCCGAGGATCCGGTTCATCTTGGTGCCGCAGACCGGGCAGAGGCCCTGTGCCATCCGCCGGCCGGATTCGCTGACCTTGACTTCGCCCTCGAAGTCACGCTTGTCCTTGCACTTCACGCAGTAGCCGTTATAGGTCTCGGCCACATTTGCCTCCTAGCGGTCGCCGTCGGCGTCCTCAGCCGCCGGTCGCGGAGAGGCCCCTCGGCAAAACCCTACCGGCCGGCGCCGCTCGAGCAGGGATCCGGTGGCCCGGCCAGGCGTGTCTGAGGCCACAAAACGGTGGATTCCGTACACGACGCCTCGCTCGCTGCGCCGCGTACGGCTGCCCGAGCTGTCCCAGCGGCTGGAGCGTGGGCCGGCCGATAACCTCCATCCGTGACCTCCGAGCCGCTGCGGATCGACCACTCCGACGACGGTGTCGTCGTACTGACACTGAATCTGCCCGAACGACGCAACGCCATGACGGAGGAACTCACCGCCGCCTGGGTGGCTGCCATGAGCGCGCTGCGCGGCGACCGAGACGCCCGGGTGCTGCTGGTGACCGGCGCCGGCACCGCGTTCTGCGCCGGCGGCGACCTGAGCTGGCTCGGCGTCGGCGCCGGGCTGTCCGTCGATGAGTTGCGGTCGCGAATGACGCCCTTCTACCGGGCCTGGCTGTCCATTCGCGACCTGGAGGTGCCCACCATCGCGGTCATCAACGGGCCGGCGGTGGGCGCCGGGCTGGCGCTGGCGCTGGCCTGCGATCTGCGGTACGCCGCGCCCGAGGCAACCATGTCCGTGCCGTTCACCTCGCTCGGGATCCACGCCGGCATGGCCGCCACCTGGCTGCTGCCGGAGGTCGCCGGCCTGCCGGTGGCCCGCGAGTTGCTGCTGACCGGCCGGGTGGTGACCGGTGAGGAAGCGGTCGGGATGGGCCTGATCAACCGGACGTTCCCGGGCGAGGGCCTGCTCGCTGCCGCGCTGGGGGTGGCTCGATCCATCGCGGCGAACGCGCCGGTGGCCACCCGGCTGACCACGGTGGTGCTGCGCGATGGCCACCGGTCGATGGCCGACGCGTTGCGCTGGGAGGCCCTGGCCCAGCCGGTGACCATGGCCACCGAGGACCTCGCCGAGGGGATCGCGGCCCAGCGGGACCGCCGCCCGCCGCACTTCACCGGGCGCTGAGCACTCCACCGGCGCTGAGCGCCGAACCCGGGCATCACGGGACCCCCGGTGCGCCATTAGTCGTCCCCTCGCCTTCCCCTTGCGAGGGGGCTCCCGTAGCGCTCCGGGGGCCTCGTTCCGGGGCACGCTAGGACCGCCGGCGAGGGACCGTCAATGCCGGCTGTGCACAGCCTGTGGACAGCCCTGTGTACGACGCGGAGTGTCGCTGTGGACGGCCTGGGACGAGGCGGTGGACTACGAAAAATCAACTCTCGACTACGGGTTGTGACCTGCGCCGATGTCGTGCACCGGCTGTGGACAGAAAAAAGGCGGCGAGATCTTGCCTGGGCTACGGTGCCGCCTGTGACTGCTGGCGGCGGGAAGAAGCCACGCGTCGAGGTGCGCCGGAGCACCCGGCGCCGGCGCACCGTCTCGGCCTACCGGGACGGCGACGTGACGGTGGTCATGCTTCCGGCCCGGATGAGCCGGGCCGAGGAGCGGCGCTGGATCGACCTCATGCTGCACCGTCTCGAGGCGCGCGACCGCCGCTCCCCGAACTGGGGCGGGGACGCTGAACTACTCGCCCGGGCCCGCCGGCTGGCGGGCACCTATCTCGACGGGCTGGTCCGCCCGGCCGGGGTCAGGTGGGTGGACAACCAGAACAGCCGCTGGGGGTCCTGCACACCGGAGGACGCCACCATCCGCCTCTCGACGCGCTTGCGGGTGATGCCGGCGTGGGTGGTCGACTACGTCCTGGTGCACGAGCTGGCGCACCTGCGTGAGCCAGGTCACGGGCCGGCGTTCTGGGCGCTGGTCGACGGCTACCCGCGGGCCGAACGCGCCCGGGGTTTCCTCGAGGGTGTGGTCGCCGCGGCCGCCCTCGATCTGTCCGAAATGGATGGTGCAGCGGAGGGGTGACTCGTCGTTGCGCGGTGCTCCTGGTGGGATCCACCGCGCCGGCCGCGCCACCGGGGATCGACCCAGCGGCCTTGTCCCGGGCCATGATCGAGGACGTGGCCGAGCTGCTGCACGGACTAGCCCAAGTGGACAGTCTGCTGATCTGCGGACCCGGCCGGGCCGAAGCGCTGACCCGGCTGGTCTGGCCGGAGGTGCCCGTCGTCGAACGCGACGCTGCCGACGTAGCGGCCGCTCTGGCGGAAGCAACCGGGCGCGGCTACGACGAGGCCGTTGTGCTCGCCTCCGACGTGCCGGACCTGCCGCAGATGTTGCTGGGCAAGCTGTTCCAGGCCCTGGGCAAATCGCCGGTGGCTGTCCTGCCGGCGCAGGACGGGACGGCCGTCGCGCTGGCCTGCCGCCTCCCGGCGCCGCCGTGGATGCTGGCCAGCGGTTTCGACGAGCCGACCATCGTCGCCGACCTGCGGGCCGCGGCCGGGCAGCCGCGGCAGATCGCCGTGACGCCGGCCTGGCATCGCATCCGCACCGCGTCGGACGTATCCCACCTCGATCCCGGACTGGAGGGCTGGGAGCGCACCCGGGCCCTGCTCGGCGGGGTTACTCCGCGTCGGGGGGAGTGATCTCCGGCTCGCTGCGGGCCGCGAAACCGGCCGGGTCGTCGAGGTCGCCGGCGCCGGGCAGCAGGTCCGGGTGCCCCCACAGCGCGTCGCGGGCCGTTGTCCCGCCTCGCTCCGCGACCACAGCCCAGAGGGTGGCTGCCTCGCGCAGCCGGCGCGGTCTCAGTTCGAGCCCGACGAGGGTGGCGAACGTCTGCTCGGCCGGGCCTCC
>JALZAK010000038.1 GCA_030948385.1 Actinomycetota bacterium | reverse complement strand
CGGCAGCCGCTGCGCGTGGTGGCCGACCGTCGCGGCCGGGTTCCCGCGACCGCGCGGGTGCGCGACGACGCGGCGCCGACCCTGATCAGCTCGGCGGCCGACCCGCCGGCGCTGCTCGCCGACCTGTTCGGCAGGGGCGTCCGGCACGTGTTGGTCGAGGGCGGCGCAACCCTGGCCGGCGCATTCGTCGGCGCCGGCCTGGTCGACCGGGTCGTCGGTTACCTCGCGCCGGCGCTGCTCGGGGACGGCCGGCCGGTGTTGGCCGGGACCGGGATCGCGACGATCGGTCAGGCCCGCCGGCTGCACCTCGACGACGTGACCGCCGTCGGTCCCGACCTGCGGGTTACCGCCCGCCCCGAGAAGGAGCTCTGAGCCGGTGTTCACCGGGATCGTCGAGGAGCTGGGCACAGTCGCCGGACGTGCCGACCTTCCCGACGCTGCCCGGCTGACCTTCCGCGGGGCCACTGTCACGGCCGATCTCGCGGCCGGGGATTCGATCGCGGTCAGCGGCGTCTGCCTGACGGTGGTGAGCATCGAGGCCGGTTGTTTCAGCGCCGACGTGATGCGCGAGACCCTGGATCGTTCGACCCTGGGCGGCCTGCGGGCCGGCGACCCGGTCAACCTCGAACGTCCGCTGACCCCGAGCGGCCGCCTCGGCGGTCATCTCGTGCAAGGCCACGTCGACGGGGTCGGCACCATCGCGTCCCGCGAAGCGAGCGCGCACTGGGAGCTGGTCCGCATCGCGGTGCCGGCGCAGCTAGCCAAATTCGTCGCGGTCAAGGGCTCGGTCGCCGTGGACGGGGTGTCGCTGACCGTCACGGAACTGACCGGCGAAGGCTTCGCCGTCGGCCTCGTCCCGACCACTCTGGCCCGGACCACCCTGGGCCGGCGCCGGCCGGGGGATCCGGTCAACCTCGAGGTCGACATTCTCGCCAAGTACGTGGAGCGGCTCCTCGCCGACCGGTCGGGGGAGGCGACGTGAGCAGCGAGCCGGCGCCGGCAGGCACCCGCGCCACCGACCTGCACCCGCTGGCCGAGGCGGTGCTGCCCACCCCGCGGGTCACCCCGCTGGAGGCCGGCGACCCCAGATTCGGCACCGTCGAGCAGGCCGCCGCCGACATCGCCGCCGGCAAGGCCGTAGTTGTCGTCGATGACGCCGACCGGGAGAACGAAGGCGACCTGATCTTCGCCGCGGAGATGGCCACCCCGGAGCTGGTCGCGTTCATGGTGCGGTACACGTCGGGCTACATCTGCGTACCGCTCACCGAGGCCGACTGCGACCGGCTCGAGCTGCCGCCGATGTACCACGTCAACCAGGACCGCCGCGGCACGGCGTACACGGTGTCCGTCGACGCGCGGGAGGGCGGGTCGACCGGCATCTCGGCCACCGACCGGGCCCGGACCATGCGATTGCTGGCCGACCCGGACGCTACGGCGGCGGACTTCACCCGGCCCGGCCATGTCGTGCCGCTGCGGGCGAAGGCCGGCGGCGTGCTGCGCCGGCCGGGTCACACCGAAGCCGCGATCGACCTGTGCCGGATCGCCGGCCTGCGACCCGCCGGCGTCCTGTGTGAGGTGGTCAGCCAGAAGACCGTGGCGGACATGGCCCGCCTTGACGAGCTGGAGTCGTTCACGGCCGAGCACGGCCTGACGCTGATCAGCATCGCCGACCTGATCGCATACCGCCGGCGGCACGAGCGTCAGGTGGAGGCCGTGGCGCAGGCGCGCATCCCGACCCGACACGGGGAGTTCCGTGCCGTCGGATACCGCAGCAAGGTAGACGGGCGCGATCACATCGCGCTGGTGGCGGGGGAGTTGGGGGCGGGCGAGGACGTGCTGGTCCGGGTGCACTCCGAATGCCTCACCGGCGACGTGTTCGGCTCGCAGCGATGCGACTGCGGTGCCCAACTCGACGCGGCGCTGGCGGCGGTGGCAGCCGAAGGGCGCGGCGTCGTGCTCTACGTGCGCGGTCACGAAGGACGGGGGATCGGGTTGCTGCACAAGCTGCAGGCCTACCAGTTGCAGGACACCGGGTCGGACACCGTCGATGCCAACCTCGAGCTCGGGCTGCCGGCCGACGCCCGCGACTACGGCACCGGTGCCCAGATCCTGGCCGACCTCGGCGTGCGGTCCATGCGGCTGCTGTCGAACAACCCGGCGAAGCGGGCCGGCTTGGAGGGCTATGGGCTGCAGATCGTCGGCCGGGTGCCGATGGCAGTCAACGCCACCCCGCAGAATCTTCCGTACCTTCGGACGAAGCGGGACCGGATGGGTCACGACCTGCCCGGCCTGCCGGTCGACGGGCCGCCGGCGGAATCCCGATGAGCGGCGCCGGCCGGCCGACTCCGTCCACTGTGGACGCTGTCGGTCTCACCCTGGGGATCGCGGTGACCCGATGGCACGAGCAGATCACCGCAGCGCTGCTCGACCGCGCGCTCGCGGCCGCGGTCCGGTGCGGTGTTTCCGAACCGACCGTGGTCCGGGTCCCCGGCGCGCTGGAACTGCCGGTAGTGGTTCAGGCGCTCGCCGCTGACCACGATGCCGTGGTCGCACTGGGCGCGGTGATCCGTGGTGGCACCCCACACTTCGACTACGTCTGCCAGTCGGTGAGCGCCGGCCTGGCCCGGGTGGCTCTCGACGAGCGCACCCCCGTCGGCGCCGGCGTGCTCACCTGTGACACCGTTGATCAGGCGCTGGACCGGTGCGGGTTGCCGGCCAGCGCGGAGGACAAGGGCTGGGAGGCGACCGTGGCGGCACTGGACGCGGCGCTGGTCTTGCGCGGGCTGCGGCAACGCGGTGGCCCGGTCGGCTTCGGCTCCTGACGGCCGGAAAGGTCGCTGCTGCCCGTGCTGTCACTGGTGCTGCCCAAGGGTTCGCTGGAGAAGGCGACCCTGGACCTCTTCGACGCCGCCGACCTCGGCGTGCACCGCGGGTCCGACCGGGACTATCACGCGGCCATCGACGACCCGCGGATCGATCGGGTGCGCTTCCTACGCCCGCAGGAAATTCCCAACTACGTCGAGGAGGGCCTGTTCGACCTGGGCATCACCGGCCGTGACTGGGTCAGCGAGACCGGCGCCGGCGTGGTCAGCCTCGCCGAGTTGACGTACAGCCGGGCGACCGCCGAGCCGGTCCGGGTAGTGCTGGCGGTGCCGCACTCAGCCCCCTGGCGCTCCGTGGCCGACCTGCCGGCGGGGGTCCGCATCTCGACGGAGTTCCCGGCGCTGACCCGTCGATTCCTCGACGCCCACGGCGTCACGGCGGTGGTGGTCCCCTCCTACGGCGCGACCGAGGCCAAGGTGCCCGACATCGTCGATGCGATCGTGGACATCACCGAGACCGGGTCGTCACTGCGCAAGAACGGCCTGCGCATCCTGGACACGCTGCTGACCAGCCACACCGAGCTGGTCGCCAACCGCGCGGCCTACGCCGACCCGGCCAAGCGGACCGCGATGGAAGACGTCGCCCTGCTGCTGCAGGGCGCCATCCGGGCCCGCGGCGCGGTGCTGCTCAAGGTCAACGTGTCCAGCGCCCAACTGGCCGCCGTGCTCGCCCTGCTGCCGGCGATGAGCTCGCCGAACGTCACCGCGCTGGCCGATCCGGCCATGCACGGGGTGGAGTCGGTGGTGCCCAAGCGCGGGGTCAACACGTTGATCCCGGCGCTGCGCGCGGCCGGCGCCCGCGACATCCTCGAACTGCCGATCTCGAAGATCATCGACTAAGGCCCCGCGGTGTGCTCGAAGGAGGCGACGAGCCTGGACCGGCCGGTCCCGCCCTGGACGGCCGCTCCATGAGCGGCCCGCTCGCCGGCGTGGTGGTCATCGACCTCTCCCGGGCGTTGGCCGGCCCGCATGCGGCCATGATGCTCGGCGACCTCGGTGCCCGCGTGATCAAGCTGGAGCACCCGGCCGGCGACGACTCGCGCGGATGGGGGCCGCCTTTCGTCGGTCCGGAAGATGCCCACGAGTCGACGTACTTCCTCTCCTGCAACCGCAACAAGGAATCGGTCACGACCGACCTCAAGCGCCCCGATGGCGTCGCCTTGCTGACCCGGCTGATCCGGCACGGCGATGTCCTGGTGGAGAACTTCCGCGCCGGCGTGCTCGACCGGCTGGGCTTCAGCTTCGACCGGATGCACGAGATCAACCCCCGGCTGGTCGTGCTGTCCATCACCGGCTTCGGCCATGACGGCCCCGACGGCGGCCGGGCCGGCTACGACCAGATCGCGCAGGGCGAAGCCGGCATCATGTCGCTGACCGGCACCGGCCCGGGCGACCCGCAGCGGGTCGGAGTGCCGATCGCCGATCTGCTGGCCGGGATATACGGCGCCTACGGCGTCGCGGCCGCCCTGCACGAGCGGGACCGCACCGGCCTCGGCACCGTGGTCCGGACCAGCCTGCTGGCCGCCGTTGTCGGTGCGCATGCGTTCCAGGGCACCCGCTACACGGTGGCCGGCGAGGTGCCCACCGGCCAGGGCAACCACCATCCCTCGATCGCGCCGTACGGGGCGTTCGCGTGCGCCGGCGGCCTCGTGCAGATCTGCGTCGGCAGCCAGGCCCTGTGGCAGCGCTTCGCCCCGCTGGCCGGCATCGACCCGGGCGACCTGCGGTATGCCACGAACACCGACCGAGTGC
The DNA here is from genome assembly GCA_030948385.1 of Actinomycetota bacterium. Taxonomy (GTDB): domain Bacteria; phylum Actinomycetota; class Actinomycetes; order Mycobacteriales; family QHCA01; genus QHCA01. The sequence continues at coordinate 3,538 of JALZAK010000038.1, read as the reverse complement.
AGCATCGCGATGATCTGGTTGCCGACATCGAGGCGGCGTTGTCGGCTGGGCCGGCGGAGCACTGGCTGCCGGCGCTGGCGGCGATCGGCGTACCCGCCGGCGAGGTCCGGACGCTGGACCGGGTCTACGACTGGGAGCAGACCCGGTCCCAGGAGTTGCTCATCGAGGTGGAGCACGCGACCGCCGGCCGGCTCACCCTGCCCGGCGTACCTCTGCGCTTCGAGGCCGGCGGCCGGACCGAGCACCTGGCGCCGCCGACCCTGGGCCAGCACGACGGTTCGGTCCGCGCCTGGCTGGACCACTTGGACGGGTAACTGTGGTGGATCGGGTGGCCCATAGCCGACACGATCCACCACACTGGAGCCTCCGACTGAGCTCCAGCGGAGGAGGCGGGATCCCCTGGCCGGCGATGCGCGGGTCGTCCGGGCCCGGCCGAGACGGCTTCGCCGGGTGTGCTGGCTGGCCGCCGCCGCCGTGATAACCGTGTTCGTGGTGCTGTCGGTCGTGCTCGGCAGCAGGGGCGAAGGCGGCCTGGCGTTTCACGCCGGCGACCAGGCCGCGATGGCCGGCCTCGGCCTGCTGGTGGCCGCCGGCATCCTCACCCTGACCCGGCCACGGGTCGTGGCCGATGCCGACCGGATCCGGATCCGCAACGTGCTCGGTTCCTACGACCTGCCGTGGGAGGTGGTCGTCGCGATCCGGTTCGCCGACGGCTCGCCCTGGGCCAGCCTGGACCTCGCCGATGACGACCAGGTGGCGCTGATGGCCATCCAGGCGGCCGACAAGGAGTACGCAGTCGCGGCGGTGGCCGGGCTCCGCCGCTTGCTCGCCGCCCACCGCGCCCGCTGATCGCTTTGCCCGGCCGCTGGTAGGCTGTGCGCGCGACCTGCCACCTCCTTCGGGAGATGGTGTGCAAGTGGAGCTCCCGCTCCCACCCTCGCCGCCGGCACATCAAAGGCGGCGGCCGGGTCCGGTCGGCCCGCTCCGGCGGGTCGGTGCGGCGCAGTGACGCTGCCGAGCCGGTCGAGTGCGGGCCCCGTCGGCGTCAGCCGCGGGGCCTTCGCCGCGCTACCCGGGAGCACCGCGAGCGCCGGTCGCGCCCGCTGCATCCCCGCACTGCCTAGGAGGCCCCATCAGCGCCGAGCCCCGTGTCAACGACCAGATCCGTGCCCGGGAGGTCCGCCTCGTCGGACCCGAGGGTGAGCAGGTGGGCGTCGTACCGATCGGAGACGCCCTCCGGCTGGCCCAGGACACCGATCTCGACCTGGTCGAGGTGGCCCCATTGGCGCAGCCCCCGGTCTGCAAGCTGATGGATTACGGCAAGTTCAAGTACGAGACCGCACAGAAGCGGCGTGAGGCCAGGCGCAACCAGACCCTCACGGTGATCAAGGAAATGAAGCTGCGGCCCAAGATCGACCCGCACGATTACCAGACCAAGAAGGGTCACGTCGTGCGGTTCCTCCGGGCCGGGGACAAGGTGAAGGTGACGATCATGTTCCGCGGTCGGGAGCAGTCCCGCCCCGAGTTGGGGTTCCGGCTGCTGCAACGGCTGGCCGAGGACGTCTCGGAGCTCGGCTTCGTCGAGTCCGCGCCGAAGCAGGACGGCCGCAACATGATCATGGTGATGGCCCCGCACCGGGTAGCCCGGCCGGCGAAGGCACAGCCGGAGGCGCATTCCGCGTGAGCCTCGATGACCTGACCGGCGACCACGCAAACCAAGCAAGGGTGTTGAGCTGATGACCAAGCACAAGTCGCATAGCGGGATGACCAAGCGGATCCGCATCTCCGGGTCGGGCCGGCTGCTGCGCCAACGGGCCGGCCGCCGGCATCTGCTCGAGCACAAGCCCTCGACCCTGACCCGGCATCTGGCCGGCACCGTCGAGGTTCACCCCAAGGACGCCAAGCGCGTGCGGCGGCTGCTCGGGAAGTGATCGAGCGGCCTCCCGCAATTCCACCGAGCAGAAAGCACAGGTGCACACGTGGCACGCGTGAAGCGGGCAGTCAATGCCCATAAGAAGAGGCGGACCGTGCTCGAGGCGGCCAGTGGCTACCGCGGCCAACGTTCCCGGCTCTACCGCAAGGCCAAGGAACAGCTCCTGCACTCCGCGACGTACTCCTACCGCGACCGGCGGGCCCGCAAGGGTGACTTCAGGCAGCTGTGGATCACCCGTATCAACGCGGCCGCTCGAGTGAACGGGATGACCTACAACCGGCTCATCCAGGGACTGCGGCTGGCCGGTCTGGAAGTTGACCGCAAGATGCTCGCCGAACTGGCGGTCACCGACGAGACCGCATTCGCCGCGTTGGTCGAGGTGGCCCGTGCGGCCCTCCCGTCCCGCGAAGGCGCCGCCTGAGCGCTCCGGACCCGCCGGGGTTCTCCCTGTGCTGACCAGTCGTACGCCGCGGGTCGTTGCGGCGCGCAAGCTGACCCGGCCGTCCGGCCGGGCGGCCGCCGGGCGGTTCCTGGCCGAGGGTCCGCAGCCGGTTGGCGGAGCCCTGGCCGGCCGCAGCCGGACGACTGTGCACGAGATCTTCGCGAGTGTGGCTGCACTGCACCGCTATGACGACCTGATCGCCGCGGCCCGGGCTGCCGGGGTTCGCGTCAGCACGGTTGCCGATGACGCCATGGCGGGGTTATCGGACACGGTGACCCCGCCCGGGCTGGTGGCGGTCTGCGACCCGGTCGACGTGCCACTGCCGGTCGCCCTCGAGGCGGCGCCCCGGCTGGTCGCCGTGCTGGCCGAGGTGCGCGACCCCGGCAACGCCGGCACCGCTCTGCGCACTGCTGACGCCGCCGGCGCGGGCGCGGTCGTCTTCGCCGGCGACTGTGTGGACCCGTACAACGGCAAATGCGTGCGGGCCAGCGCCGGCAGCCTCTTCCACGTCCCGGTGGTCCGCGCGGCCAGCCTGCTCGACACGATCGGCGCCCTGCAGGCCGCCGGCCTGCAGGTGCTCGCGGCCGACGTCGGGGGTGACGCGGATCTGGGTCAGCTGGTGGACCGGCGGGCACTGGACGCACCGACTGCCTGGGTCTTCGGTAGCGAGTCGCACGGTCTTCCGACGTCGGCCGCCACCGCGGCGGATGCGCGGGTCCGGATCCCGCTCATGGGTCGGGCGGAAAGCCTCAATCTGGGCGCCGCTGTGGCAGTGTGCCTCTACGCTTCTGCCTTAGCGCACCGGTCGGGGAGCTCGAGGAGGTGACAGGACCGCTGAGCGAGCCGCCCGACCACGCACAAGACGAAACCGCCGGGGATGGCGATGCCGGGCGGCGCACCCCGGCGTTCGCGGCGTACGCGGAATTGCCCGATGCCGTGCTGGTCGCGGACAGCGCGGGCACCGTCGTCTATGCCAATCCGGCGGCTGGGGACTTGCTGGCGGTGCCGGTGGCCGACCTGGAGGGGGCCGATCTGCGCCGCGCGCTGCCGTTGCGCGACGGCACCGACCGGAACTGGTGGGACCTGGTCGAGCCCTACGGTGGATTGCGCACCCGCACCCGGATTCCGGAGCGACTGCTCGTGCTGGACGCCGGCCCGCGGGC
>JALZAK010000007.1 GCA_030948385.1 Actinomycetota bacterium | reverse complement strand
GCCGACCCTCGTTTGGTCAGCTCCGGCACGACAGTCACCGTGACCTACAGAACGTTCGGCTTCTCCCATACCCGGGAGATCGCCGTCGGGGATGCCGTCTCGGCCGTAGGAATGCCGACCTGCCCCTAGGGCGCTGGGTCGGATGGGAAGGCCGGATCTGGCCTAGCCCACAGCCGCCAGCCGTCGCCGGATGCCCTCCCCCCCGATCCGGGCGATCACATCCAGGTCACCGCAGACGACGAGTTGGGTTCGGGCGCGGGACAGCCCGACGTAGAGATACTCCCGCGCCCGGCTCTCGTCGCGGATGCCGTTGACGGCAAGCACAACGGCGGGGCGCTCGAGGCCTTTGAAGCCGAGTACATGCCCGTAGAAGACGTCCTCCTCGGCAAGGAAGTGGTCCCAGTACGCGGCCCAGCCGCCGAGATCGACCTCGTTGACCTGTTCGGGATGCCGGGCACCGGTGCTCAGCAGGGCGATCTGCCCGGCCTCCCAGCCGGTGTCGAGAAGTCGATCGACCTCGTCGTCGGCCGAGGCCAGGGCGGCGTCGGTCGGGCACTGCACGAAGCGCACCGGCGGCCCGTCGATCCCCCGGTATTTCGGCTGCTCGGCCGCAAGGGAGCCGAACACCTGGGCGATGTGTTTGGTGTTGCGGATGTTCTCGTCCAACACGTGCGGGGGCAGCGGGATCGGCACCTCGCCCTGCCGGCTGAACACCCGTTGAGCCTCGTCAAGGAACACAAACAGCCCGCCGGTCTCGGCGTCGCGTAGGCAGGCCAGCGTGGGCGGCCACCAGGCGTCGCCGAAGTCCTGCGCCTCATCGACCACGATCGAGTCGAACCTTTCACTGACCGGCCGGGCGGCCGCGAGTCTTTCCAGTTGCGCCGGCAGCAGCCGCTCGTAGTAGTCGCTCTCACCAGCCGGGTTCCCCTGGGGCGGCGGGTCGGCCCCCCACTGCAGCGGCATCGCATGGAACAAGCCGACGTAGGCGGGCCGCTCGCGCGGGACCCACGCCGCGGTCATCCGCTCGAAGTACCGAGCCAGTCCGCGCGAGTAGCACACCAGCGCCACCCGCTCACGGTCCTTCGCCAGCCGGCGCGCCTGCTCCAGAGCAAGCCAGGTCTTGCCGGTCCCGGCGGAGCCGATGATCTTCAGCCGGCGGTGATACCGGAGGACGCCCAGGATGCGCAGTTGGTCGCGGGTCAGCTGGTCCACCCGCTGCTCGTGTTCCTCCGCGATCGACAGCAGGCTCAGCTGGCCGGTCAGCTGACCGGCGAGCAGGCCGACCAGCCCGGCGAGTTCCTCGTCAGTCAGCGGCCGATGTCCCGTGCCATGCGTCTCCACCGCCGCCTTCACCCGCTCGGCCACGTGGGCGAGGTCGGCCTGGGCGATCACGATCGCCCGCGGGCAGCCCGGTGTGGCCCAGTCCGCAGGCACCAAGGTGAACGGGAAGGCGACCATGTGCACGGCCCGGGCGGCAGCCGCCGGGCTGCGCTGCTGGTCGAGGTGGCGGTGCAGTACATGCTTGAAGGTCTCGGCCTGCCGGACCGGATCAGCGATTTGGTGGGTGCCGTTCCTGCCGGCCTGCTGCCACTGTCCCTGCACGCGGGTGACTTGACCGCCCTTGACTTCGACCACAGCCAAGCCGACGCCAGGCCAGGCGATCATCAGATCTGCCTCGTAGTCCTGGTTGCGGTCGACAAGGGCCAACGAGTGAAACAGCGCAGCCCCGTCGGGCAGCTGCTCACGCAGGGCCTCCCAAACCCTGCGCTCCGCAGGACCGCCGGCACCGAAGGACGGCTCCGGCGGGTAGCAGGTCGGCGGCACAGTCCATCTCCTACCACGCGCCTCAGGGGGCGAGTACGGGAACTCCCGACGGCGATCTCACAGCCGGGGTCGGCTAATCGTGATCGGCTGCCGGCTGCTCCGACCCGGCAATCTCCGCCGGCTGGCCGCCGAAAACGGCAGCGATGAGATAGCCGACCTGCTCGGCCGCCTGGCCGACCCGTGGCAGCAGCCGGCCGAGCTGACCCGGCTCGATCAGCTCGATCTC
>JALZAK010000009.1 GCA_030948385.1 Actinomycetota bacterium | reverse complement strand
GGGCAGCGCCTCGGCCGCCACGGCACGGCGCACCAGCGCAGCGTCAAGGGTGGCCATGGCGGCGTCCACCCGGGCGTGCAGCCGGTCCAGACGGCCGGCGGTGAACGTCAGATAGGTCGCTACGGCGACGACTGTGGCCACTACCGCGACCACGAGCTCCATGGCCGGCGATGCTAGTGCCGGGTCAGGGGCGCACCGGGAGGTCGTCGTCGGCGGGCACCACTGCGCCCGGCACATCCGCGACGACCGTCTCGTACACGGCATAGACCTGCGCGGCGACCTTCGGCCAGTCGTAGACCTCGACGGCAGCGCGGGCCCGGTCGCGCAGGGCAGCGCGCCGGCCAGGGTCGTCCAGCAGCGCACCCAGCGCCGCGGCCAACGCGACCTCGTTGCCGGTCGGGAACAGCACGCCGGCCGCGCCGTCGTCGAGCACGGCCCGGAACGCGTCGAGGTCGCTGGCCACGATCGGGGCGCCGGCTGCCATCGCCTCGGTCAGCACGATTCCGAAGCTCTCCCCGCCGAGGTTGGGCGCGGCGTATACGTCGACCGACCGCAGCATCCGCGCCTTGTCCACATCGGAAACGCGGCCGAGCAGGTTGACCCGACCCCGCACGCCAGGAGGCACCTGACGACGAAGCTCGTCGAGATCGCCGGGCCCGGCCACCAGTAACCGCAGGCCGGGGCGCTCGACGGCCACCCGGCAGAAGGCCGAGAGCAGCAGCGGAAACCCTTTGCGCGCCTCGTCGAACCGGCCGAGGAAGCCGATCGCACCACCGCCGCCCGGCCAGCCCGGCAACGGCTCGGCGCCGGCGAAGCGGGCGATGGCCACCCCGTTGGGGATCAGCACGGCGCCGCCGTCGAGGTGCTGCACCTGCACCTTGCGCGCGGCGGCGGATACCGCGATCCGGCCGCGGACCGTCTCCAGCATCGGCTGCAGGACGCTCTGCGTCGCACTCAGCCAGCGAGATTTCGGATACGCGGTGTGGAACGTGGCCACGATGGGGCCACTGGCCGACAACACGGCCAGCATCGACAGGGAGGGGACCATTGGCTCGTGCACGTGCAGCACGTCGAACTGTCCCTCGCGCAGCCACCGGCGCACCCGGCCGGCGACCATCGGCCCGAACGCCAGCCGGGCCACCGATCCGTTGTAGGGCAAGCGAAACGCCTTGCCGGCTCCCACCACATACGGCGCCAGCGCAGTCTCGTCGTCGGCCGGCGCGAGCACGGAGACGTGGTGCCCCATCTCGATCAGCGCCTCGGCCAGGTCGTGCACGTGTGCCTGCACGCCGCCGGGCACGTCGAAGGAGTACGGGCAGACGATGCCGATCCGCATGGCGCTCACCGAGCCGGCTTCCCGTCCAGCCACACGCGCTGCAGCATGTGCCAGTCCTGCGGATGCGCGGCGATCCCCTCGGCGAAGGCATCGGCGAGCCGCTGGGTCATCGCCGCGACGCGTTCCGTGACCGATCCGCCGGACGGCACATCGATCGGGTCATGGATCCGGATCCCCCAGTCGCGGCCCTGGTACCACAGCGAGGTCGGCAGCAGCGGCGCGCCGGTCCGCACCGCGAGCAGGGCCGGGCCGGCCGGCATCCGGGTCCGGCCGCCGAAGAAGTTCACCTCGATGCCGCGCCGGGACAGGTCCCGGTCACCCAGGAGGCAGACCAGCCGGCCGGCCCGCAGTCGCTCGGCGAGCACCTGAAACGCCGGCCGTGCGCCGCCGGTGAGCGGCAGCACCTCCATCCCGAGGCTCTCGCGGTAGGCGACGAAACGGTCGAACAGAACGGCCGGGTCCAGCCGTTCCGCGACGGTCGTGAAAGGCATCCCCAGGAGCACGGCCCACGCGCCGGCGTGGTCCCAGTTGCCGGTGTGCGGGAGCGCGACGATGACGCCACGGCCGGCAGCGTATGCCCGCTCGAGGCCTTCCTGGTTGACCGTTCGGGCTCCCGTCACGATGCGTTCGGCCGACGTGACCGGCAGTCGGAAGGTCTCCAGCCAATACCTGGCGTACGAGCGGAGCCCGGCGCGCACCAGTCGGCGCAACTCGGCGGCCGGCAGGTCCGGCCCGACCACCCGCCGGAGGTTGGCGGCCAGCCGCCGACTGCCCGCCCCGTTGCGCCACCACGCGACGTCCGCGGCCAGCCGGAACAGTCCGCGGGCCACCGGTTCGGGCAGCCGGCAGAGCACCGTCCACCCGGCCAGATAGCCCCATGCGGTGAGCCGTTGCCTCACGCCACCCCGGCCTCGCCGGCGGTCGCCTGCCGGCGCACCTCGACCAGCCGCTGGATCACCGTGATCGAGCTGGCCGCGACCAGCAGCCACAGCGCGGCGGCCAGGACGTAGGGCACGCCCAGCCCGTCCAGCCCGGTGCCCACCAGCACGATGATCAGCCGCTCGGAACGCTCGGCGAAGCCGACGTTGCAGGTCATCCCCAGGCCCTCCGCGCGGGCCTTGATGTAGGAGGTGAGCGTGCCCAGGATCAGACACAGCAGGCAGGCGGCGAGCAGCGGCAAGCTGTCGCCCCCGTCGCCGAACCACCACGCCAGCGAGCCGAACACCGCGCCGTCGGCGACCCGGTCCAATGTCGAGTCGAGAAACGCGCCCCAGCGGCTGGCGGTCCCGCGGGCCCGGGCGACGGCGCCGTCGAGCATGTCGAACATGACGAAGAACCAGACCACCAGCGTCGCGGGGAAGAACCACCCGCGCGGGAACAGCAGTACAGAGCCGGCCACCGCGCCGGTGGTACCGATGATCGTCACCGCGTCGGCGGACAGCCCCATCGCGGCCAGCCGGGCGCCGAGCGGGCCCACCAGGTTGGAGATCCGGGCCCGCGCGTGAACGTTGAGCATGCAGCGTCCATTCCGCGCGTAGTCGTCAGCCCACGGTAGTGGACCCACCCGTGCGGCCCTTGTCGGGCGCACCCGCCCGGGTGTCGAATCTCCAGATCGGCCCGGCGACTCGGAGGTGTCACGATGGCAGGCGACAAGGGGACGGGGAGGGGCCCGGCGGCGCCCTCCGGCGATGCGGTCGCCGCGACCGAGCCCGGCCGCACCCGCAACGTGGTGCTGGTCGGGCACTCCGGATCGGGCAAGACCTCGCTGGTCGACGCGCTGCTGGCCGCCACCGGTGTCATCCCCAGAGCCGGCAAGGTCACCGACGGTACGACGGTCTGCGACTCAGATCCGGCCGAGCATCGCCAGCAGCGCTCAGTCACACTTGCGCTAGCCCCGCTCGAGTACGCCGGCATCAAGCTCAACCTGCTCGACAGCCCCGGCTACGCCGACTTCGTCGGCGAACTGCGGGCCGGGCTCCGGGCCGCCGACGCGGCGCTGTTCGTGGTGTCGGCCGTCGACGGCGTCGACGCCGCGACCGTGTCCTTGTGGGACGAGTGCGCGCGCGTCGGCCTGCCTCGTGCCGTCGTGGTGTCCAAATTGGACCAACCACGGGCCGACTTCGACGAAGCGGTCGCAATCTGTCAGCGCGCCTTCGGCGAAGGAGTGCTCCCGGCGTACCTCCCGGTGCACGACGATTCCGGTGCCGTGGCCGGCGTGATCGGCCTGCTGTCGGGCAAGGTCTTCGACTACAGCGCCGGCGGCGACCGGCCAGTGGAGCGGGATCCGGACCCCGAGCACACCGAGCTCATCGAGACTGCGCGTAACGCGCTGATCGAAGGCATCATCGCCGAGTCCGAGGACGAGACGCTGATGGAGCGCTACCTCGGTGGCGAGGACATCGAGCTCAAGGTGCTCGTCGACGATCTGGAGAAGGCCGTCGCGCGGGGAACCTTCTACCCGGTGCTGTGCGCGAGTGCCTTCACCGGAACGGGCCTGGCCGAGCTGCTGGAGATGCTCACCGCAGCGTTCCCCTCGCCGCTCGAGCATCCGGTCCCGCCGGTCACCGACCTGACCGGTGATCCGCAAGAGCCGCTCACCTGCGACCCGGCCGGCCCCCTTGTCGCCGAGGTGGTCAAGACGACGATCGATGCCTACGTGGGGCGGGTGTCGCTGGTGCGCGTGTTCTCCGGAACGCTGCGTCCGGACCTGCTCATCCACGTCTCCGGACACGGGCTCGCCGAGCGTGGGCACGACGACCACGACGCCGACGAGCGGCTGACCCACATGTACTCGCCGCTGGGCGCCACCCTGCGACCGGTCACCTTCTGCGTCGCCGGCGACATCTGCGCGGTCACCAAACTCGGGTCGGCCGAGACCGGCGACACCATTTCGGCGCGCGACAGGCCGCTTCTCATCGCGCCGTGGGAGATGCCGGAGCCGCTGCTCCCGGTCGCCGTACAGGCCCGGACCCGCAGCGACGAGGACGCGATGGCCAAGGGGCTGGGCCGGCTGGTCGCTGGCGACCCGACGCTGCGGCTGGAACGCAATCCCGAGACGCACCAGCTTGTGCTGTGGTGCATGGGCGAGGCGCACGCCGATGTCGTCCTCGACCGGTTGCGCAGCGGTGGGGTGGAGCTCGACATCGTGCCGGTCCGGGTGCCGTTGCGGGAGACCTTCGCCGCTGCCACGTCGGCCAAGGGGCGCCATGTGAAGCAGTCCGGCGGTCATGGCCAGTACGCGATCTGCGACGTCGAGATCGAGCCGCTCGAGACCGGCGCCGGCTTCGAGTTCGTCGACCGGGTTGTCGGCGGTGCGGTGCCGCACCAGTTCATCCCGTCGGTGGAGAAGGGGATCCGGGCCCAGATGGAGCGCGGCGTGCTGGCCGGCTACCAACTGGTCGACGTACGGGTGACCCTGGTAGACGGTAAGGCGCATTCGGTCGACTCCTCCGATGCCGCGTTCCAGATGGCCGGCGCGCTGGCACTGCGCGAGGCGGCGGCCAAGGCCAAGGTGTCCCTGCTCGAGCCGGTTCATGAGGTGTGGGTGACCGTGCCGGACGCCTACGTCGGTGCGGCGATGAGCGACCTGTCCGGCCGGCGCGGCCGGGTGTCGGGCACCGAGCCGGCCGAGGGTGAGCGCACGGTCATCCATGCCGAGGTCCCGGAGACTGAGTTGGTGCGCTACGCGGTAGACCTGCGTTCGATCACCTCCGGCACCGGCACCTTCCGGCGGAAGTTCCTGCGGTACGACCCGATGCCCGACCACATTGCCGCGACCATGCTCAAGGAGGCGGCCGCCAGCTGACAGTTAGGTGCTGGCGGCCCTGCCTCAGCCTTGCTCTGGCCAGGCGCCGGCGAGGATGTCGCGGGTGTCGCGCAGCAACTGCGGCAGCACCCGCGTATGTCCCACGATCGGCATGAAGTTGGTGTCGCCACCCCACCGCGGCACCACATGCTGGTGCAGGTGCGCGGCGATGCCGGCGCCGGCGGCCGCGCCCTGGTTCATCCCGATGTTGAACGCCGCGGCCCCGGTGGCAGCATGCAGCGCCCGCATCGCCTGCTTGGTGAGCTCGCCCAGCTCCAGGGTCTCCTCAGCGGTCAGCTCCGGGTAGTCCGCGACGTGACGGTACGGGCAGACCATGAGGTGGCCGGCGTTGTACGGGTACAGGTTCAGAACCGCGAATGCCGAGCCGCCGCGGGCCACGACCAGGCCCTCGTCGTCGGCCAGCTTGGGCATCAGGCAGAACGGGCAGCCCTCCTCGCCGGCGGCGGTCGGCTTCCCCTCGCCCTTGATGTAGGCCATCCGGTGCGGGGTCCACAGCCGGTCGAACGCGTCGGGGTCGCCGGCGCCCTGCTGCCGCCCTCCCGGCGGGGAATCACTCACACTCCGCCCCCCGCCGCGCGCCGATCAAGGACGGATGGTCGCTGGACAAGATCATCTAACGACCATCGCTCCTTGATCGGCAGGATCGCATGGGTCGCCCACCCGGTCGCTCATACCTGACGTCGCTCGGCAACCGCCTCCGCGATCTGCCCGATCGCCTCGTCGATCGGTACCCCGTTGCGCTGTGAGCCGTCCCGGAAGCGGAAGGACACCGCGCCGGCGGCCACGTCCTCGTCGCCCGCCAGCAGCATGTACGGCACCTTCTGCCGCTGTGCGTTGCGGATCTTCTTCTGCATCCGGTCGTCGGAGGAGTCGACGTCCACCCGGATCCCGGCAGCGCGCAGTCGCTCCGCCACATCACGCAGGTAGGGCACGTGCGCGTCGGTGATCGGGATGCCGACCACTTGTACCGGGGCCAGCCACGGTGGGAACGCACCGGCATAGTGCTCGACGAGGATGCCGAAGAAGCGCTCGATGGAGCCGAACAAGGCTCGGTGGATCATGTACGGCCGCTGCCGGACCCCCTCCGCCGACTGGTACTCGAGATCGAACAGGCCGGGCATCTGCAGGTCGACCTGCAGGGTGGACAGTTGCCATCGCCGGCCGATCGCGTCGCGCACGTGCAGGTCGATCTTGGGCGCGTAGAACGACGCCTCGCCGGGCGCGACGACATAGGGAACGCCGGCCGTTTCGGCCGCCACCTGCAGGGCGGCTTCGGCTTCCTTCCACTGCGCGGGATCCCCGACGAACTTCGCCGAGTCGTCCCGAGTGGACAGTTCGGCCTCGAACTCGGTGAGCCCGAAGTCGCGGAGCACCGAGAGGACGAAGTCGAGCAGGCTGGTCAGCTCGCCCGCCAGCTGGTCGGGAGTGCAGAAGATGTGCGCGTCGTCCAGGGTCATGCCGCGGACCCGGGTGAGGCCGTGCACGGTGCCGGACTTCTCGTAGCGGTAGACCGTCCCGAACTCGAAGTAGCGTTGCGGCAGCTCGCGGTACGAGCGTCCGCTGGAGCGGTAGACGAGGATATGGAACGGGCAGTTCATCGGTTTGGGGTAATACGCCGCCCCCTCCAGTTCCATCGGGGGGTACATACCCTCGGCGTACCACTGCAAGTGTCCGGATACCTCGAACAGCCGGGCCTTCGCGATGTGCGGTGTGTTGACGAAGGAGTAGCCGGCCTGGTCGTGACGGGCCCGCGAGTAGTCCTCCATCACCCGCCGGACGATCCCACCCTTGGGATGCCAGATCGCCAGTCCGCTGCCGATCTCATCCGGGAAGGAGAACAGGTCCAGCTCGGCACCGAGCTTGCGGTGATCCCTGCGCTCGGCCTCGGCGAGCAGCCGCAGATGCTCTTTGAGCGCGTCACGGGATTCCCAGGCGGTGCCGTAGATCCGCTGAAGCTGCGGGTTCTGCTCGCTGCCCCGCCAGTACGCTGCGGCGATCCGCATCAGCTTGAACGCCGGGATGCCTGCGGTGCTCGGCAGGTGCGGGCCGCGGCACAGGTCCTTCCAGGCCAGCGAACCGTCCCGGCGCAGGTTGTCGTACATACTCAGCTGCCCGGCACCGACCTCGACCTGCGCGCCGTCGGCCGCGGCGCCGGCGCTCCCCTTGAGCGAGACCAGCTCGAGCTTGTACGGCTCGTCAGCCAGCTCCGCCCGCGCCTGATCATCGCTGACCTCGCGGCGGGCGAAGCGCTGGCCCTCCCGGATGATTTCCTGCATCCGCTTCTCGATGCGCTTGAGGTCGTCGGGGTGGAACGGCTCGGCTACGTCGAAGTCGTAGTAGAAGCCGTGTTCGACCGGAGGCCCGATGCCGAGTTTGGCGCCGGGATAAAGATCCTGGACCGCCTGCGCCATGACGTGCGCTGCGGAGTGCCGCAGCACGGAGCGGCCGTCCGGGCTGCCCGCCGGCACCGGCTTGACGGCCGACTCCTGCGCCGGCGCCCACTCGAGGTCGTGCAGCTCGCCGGCGGCGTCGCGAACCACAACCGCGTCGACGACACCTGCCGCCGACAGCGCGGCGCCCGCAGTCGATCCCGCAGGCACCGGGACGGCGCTGCGATCAGGGGACGCGGAGGCGGCGGTCACGACGAGCTCCTTCGGGGGCCGGAATGTGAATCCTCCGATGCTAGCGAGCGCGCGTCGCCCGGCCACGCCGTTATCCGGTCAACACGGTGTGCGGAGGAGGTCACACTTCGTGTGGCTGCCCCCGGTGATCTTGGTAAGATTGTTCGACCAGTTCGACGGGCAGCTGGTCCAGGGCGGAGGTTCGCAGGCATGGCTGCACAGCCCGCGCCCGCCGCTGACCCATATCACCTGCTGCTCGACAGAATTCGGGCCGGCGATCCCGAGGCGCTGGTGGAGCTCTATGACGCCCGGGCGGCGGCGGTCTACAGCCTCGCGCTCGAGCTCACCGGGTCAACCGCCGTGGCGACCGAGACCACGTATGACGCGTTCATGAGGCTATGGGCCCAGCGGGACACCGCAGAGAACACCGAGGCACCGCCCGATCCCATCGCCGAGGTGTCCGATGCGCTGCTGCTAGCGCTGTCCCTGAACCGAGCGGCTCGAGCGAACGGGTCAGCGGCCGGACTCCATCCGCAACAGCGGCTTGCGCTCGCGGTCACCTCCGCCGGCGGTCGCACGATCCGCGAGACCGCACGGATTCTTGGACTCAACTACTCCACAGTCCTCCGACAGCTCGGTGGCGGCGCGCGCCGAGCCTGATCGACGAGCCGTCTGCTCGGTGCTCGGCGTAGCGTCGAGAAGGTCGCCCGACCGAGGCGGCCGACCCGGAGGAAATGACGATGTTCGCAGTGCTCACGGAGGTCAATGTGCCGAGGTTCGACGAGGCCAGCCTGCAGGAGGCGCGGGAGGGTATCGAGGCGGTCGCTGTCCCGCAGGTGCGTCAGGCTGGGGGGACAGCGGCATACTGGCTGGCGCCGCATCACAACCGTGGCGTCTCTGTCGCGATCTTCGAGACCGAGGAGCAGGCGCGGGAGGCGGCCAGTCACGTCAAGATCGGGGAGCAGGCGGGACGGACACCCGACGTGACCTTCACGGCCGTCGAAGTCCTTGAGGTGCTGGCGCACCTGTAAACGTCCGCTACGACCCGCGCGGGCTGAGCGAGCACGTCGTCCGGAATCAGTCCACCGGGCGGTAGCCGGAGCACATAATTCGCAGCCACCCGATCTTCCCGTCGCGCTGAGACAGGTACGCCTGCTGCTCGACCAGATTGCGCCCGTCGCCGTTGCGGACCGACAGTCGGTACCCCACGCGCTCGCGGTCGGCGAACGAGTCCGTTTCCAGCAACTCGATGCTCTCAATGACGTCGTCATCGTCGAACCAGTGATGCAAGGCGCTCACAACGTCGTCGGGTGTCGTCGCTTCCCATATGCGCTTGGGCGTCATGGCCCGGAAGTCAAGGTCGGGGTGAAGCAATAGGCGAACCCGGTCATGATCTTTGGACGCGAGCCCATGGGCGAACTGTTCACCGAGCGATGTCGTCACGATCGCCATCGTGGCACGCTCGAGGGTCTGAGGGAACCGCCTCCCCCCCTCGGGCTACCGGCCGGGCCCGTACTGATCCGGCAATGATGGCCACCGCTCCGACGCCCATTGCGACCATGTCGCGTACTCCGATGGGGCCGGGGGAATTTCAGTTCCGCGCAGTTCCTCCTCGTCCGGCGCTTGGAATTGCCCGCGCCACTGCTCAAGTTCGACGTCGCTCATGTGGAACGTCTGATGCGCGGTTGTTTCGAACCGGTTGGTAACGCGTCTGCGCTGCTCGTCGTGATCGATCGGCAAGTAGACGACGTGGCTGCGTACGCCCAGAGTGCCGGCGATCCACCGGAGCGCTGATCGTTCGTCCTTGCCCCAGAAACCGAAATCGAAGACGACGTTGATGCCCAGCTGGGCCGCCCTCATACCGAGCTGAACGAGCTTGCCCTCGACAAGGTCGCGCTTGTCAGGCGGGTTCTCGCCGCCAAATATCATGATCTGCCACTCGTCGGGGGTCAGCCGAAGGGCGGACTCGCTGGTCTCCAATTCCTTGGCGCGCGTTGTCTTCCCCGCACCGGGGAGGCCGACGATCAGATAGATAGCCACTGTCCATCCATGCACAGGCGGCAAGGTCGCACCCGATGGGACGACGTGCTGTGGGCGATACTGGGATCGAACCAGTGACCTCTCCGGTGTGAACGGAGCGCTCTACCGCTGAGCCAATCGCCCGGACGCGACAGTCGAGGCTACCCGATCCCGGGCATCCAGTCGGGCACTCCGCGCCACCGCAGGAACGCCCACAGCGCCGCGCCGGCAAGTAGCAGCGACGTGACGCCGACTGCGAGACGGACGCCCAGCGGCTGCCGGCCGGCCCAGGCGGTCCAGCGTCCGACCCGTTGCCGGGCGTACGCCAGCAGCCGGCCGGCCCACGGGAACTCGCTGGCCAACACGGCCAGGCCGAGGAAGACCACGAGCCAGCCAGGGCCGGGTAGTGGGATCATGAGCAGGCCGGCGAGGACGACGGCGGCGCCGACCAGCGCCACCAGCAGGCGGTAGGCGAGACCCAGCCGCGGGGTGGCGCGGATCCGGTCCCGGTGCCCCCGCACCCGGTGCCGCCAGGGTGGCCGATCGGTCAGGCCCGCACCGCCCCGGTGGCAACCACCGTGGTCGGGCGCTGCGGCGCACTGCGGCCGGGCTCGATGCTGATCGAGAAGCCGCTGTAGCCCTCCAACGCGCCGGGACCACCCTTCACCGGGCGGATGTCGAGGGTCGACCGGAGGACGTCGAACGTTCCGACCGGCCGCGGCGGCTCCCCCGAGCCCTGCACGGCCCACAGCACGTAGGTGCTCCCGGCACGGTTGTTGACCGGCAGGCCATTAGCGATCACCTTCAGCTGGGAACCCTGCTGAAGGACGTAGCCCACCGGGTGACTCGTGGAGTCGCTCAGGGTGACCCGGATGACGCCGTGGGCCAGTTGGTCGATAACGGCTTGCCGCTGTGCGGCGACCCGGTGTTCAGATGTCACCCGGTTGTGCAGCGCAACATTCCAGCCGAGCAAGGCGATCAGGGCGACGGCTGCGGCCATCGCCGGCGCGGCCCAGCGGACCATCAGACGTGGTCGGGCCCGGATGGGGAGCGGAGTCACGGGGGAGCCCGTTGCTCGCCGGCCTGGTGCCCCGGCGGTCGAGCCGGCCTCCTCACGGATGCGCGCAAGCAGCTGGGGCGGCGGGTCGATGAGGGGAACGTCGTGGGCGAATTCGGCCAGCGTGGCTTCCGAGTCGGCTACAGCGAGTTGGCACCGCGAGCAGGCCGCGAGATGGGCGGCGAAGGCGTCCTCCTCGCCCGGTTCGAGCGCATGCAGCGCCCAGCCGACGGCCAGGCCGTCGTACTCGGCGTGGTCGCGGTGGTCAGGTCGCGTCATAGCAAGTCCCCCGCTGTCCCATCTGCATCGGCCAAATACTCGCGCAGCCGGCGCATGCCCGCCAGCATCCGGGTTTTCACGGTGCCCAGTGGCGTGCCGGTCAGCGCCGCCACCTCTCGTTGCGTGTAGCCCCCGAAATAGGCCAGCGTCAATGCTTCCCGTTGCGGGTCCGGAAGTCTCCGCAACGCGGCGCGGACCCGGTCCCGCCGCACGCTTCCCCAGGCCTGGTCGTCGACCGGAGCCGGTGCCTCGGTGAGCGCGAGCGACGCAACGTCCTCGACAGCTCTGGTCCGCCGGCGGCGGACCGCCTCCTCCCGCCGAACGCAATCGACGGCGCGGTGATGGGTCAGAGAGAGCAACCAGGTGCCGAACGCTCCCCGGCCGGGATCAAATTTGCCGGGATCTCGCCACAAGGCCAGGAAAACCTCCTGAGCGACGTCCTCGGCCAAACCAGCGTCCACAACGATTCGGCGGGCCAGCGAGTAGACCACCCGGCCGTACCGGGCATACAGCTCATCGAGGGCACTGTGCCGGCCGTCTGCGATGGCCCGGACCAGCTCGTCGTCGCCGACGACGTCGGTTCCGGTCCGCAGCGGCCTCGCCAAGATGGTCCTCACGGTGGGCTTATTCGTTCCGAAGTCCCCAAACGGACGTCGAGACCTCTACGCTACCGCCCAGCCAGTGACACTGCTGTTAGCCGGACACGGGTCGGGGGGCGTCGGGAGAGCGCGACGCGCGTCAGCCCAGAAGGGTTCGCTCCATGTCCTCACCTCGGCCGACCCGGGTGATCTCCGAACTTGCCCTACGGCTTGTCGTCCCGGACGGCTCTGCCCTGCCGGTCGTCGCCAGCCTGCAGTACGAAACCACCGATCCCTATGCCGTCCACGTCACGTTTCATACCGGTGGGCCGGGTGAGGACAGTCGCGTCGTCTGGACGTTCGCTCGGCAGCTGATCGTGGATGGCCTGGACGTGCCGGCCGGGATGGGTGACGTACGGGTGTGGCCGTCCTCGGCCGACGGCGGCGCGTCGATTGCCCTGTCGCTGTGCTCCCCGTCCGGCGAGGCGTTGTTCCAGGTCCCCCGCGAGGCCCTGGCGGACTTCTTGAGCCGGACGTATGCCGAAGTCCCCATCGGCGCCGAGAGCCGTTACATCGATCTGGATGCCGAGGTCGCCCAGCTGCTCGGAGACTTTGCCTGAGCAGGACTTCAGCTCAGCGGCCCGACGGCCCCCTCGGCCGCAGCGACCAGCGCGGCCAGCCGAGTTTGGATCGAGTTGATCTGCGGGGTGACCTCTCGATCGACGTCCATCGGCGCCACGTCGTCGCGGATCGTGGTACGGACGGCCTGCGACGCTGATCCGGGCACGGCAATCTCGCGCCTGAGGTCCAGGGCCTGACAGGCGCACAGCAGCTCGACCGACAGCACCGCGCGTACGTTGGCCAGCACCTCGCCGGCCTTGCGGGCGGCATGCCATCCCATGCTGACGTGATCCTCCTGATTGCCGCTGGTGGGGATCGTGTCGACGCTGGCCGGATGGCAGAGCACCTTGTTCTCGCTCACCAACGCGGCGGAGGTGTATTGCGCCAGCATGAAGCCCGAGTGGGTGCCCGCCGCAGGGGCAAGGAAGGGCGGCAGACCGCGTGAGGTCGCCGGGTCGAGCATCCGGTACGTGCGCCGCTCACTGATCGAGCCGATCTCGGCCATCGCGATCGCGAGCATGTCGCCGGCGAAGGCCAAGGGCTGGCCGTGGAAGTTGCCGGTGGTCAGCACCTCGCCGTCCGGGACGACCACCGGGTTGTCCACCACCGACCCCAGCTCGCACTCCACCACCCGGCGACAGTGGGCGACGACGTCGCGGGCCGCGCCGTGCACCTGTGGCGCGCACCGCAGGGCGTAGGAGTCCTGCACCGCGTGGCGGCTGTCACGGTGACTTTCGAGCAGCGGGCTGCCGGCGAGCAGCCGGCGCAGGTTGGCCGCGCTGTCGCGCTGACCTGGATGCGGCCGGAGGTTCTGCACCCGCTCGTCGTAGGGCCGGTCGGTTCCGAGTAGCCCCTCGACGCTCATCGCGCACGCGATGTCGGCGACGCGCAGGAGCTGCTCGGAATCGTGGACGGCAAAGGCCAGCAGTGCCTGCATCGGCTCCGTGCCGTTCAGCAGGGACAGGCCCTCCTTGGGGGCGAGCCGCAGCGGCTCGAGGCCGTGCTCGGCGAGCACCTCGGCGGCAGGACGGCCGGACGGCTCCTGGTCACCGGCCGGCCGGAGCCGGCCTTCGCCGATCAGCGGCAGGGCGAGGGCGGCCAGCTGCGCCAGGTCACCCGACGCACCGACCGACCCCTTGGCGGGTACGACCGGCAACAGCCCCTGCGCCAGCAGGGCCAGTAGCCGCGCCGGCAGGTCGACCCGGACGCCGCTGTACCCGGCGGCGAGGGTGCGGGCCCGCAGCAGCAGCAGGGCACGCACGGCAACGTCGTCGAGCGGCGGCCCGACGCCGGCCGCGTGGCTGCGCAGCAGCGCATGCTGCATCGCCACCAGGTCGTCGCCGGCCACCGACGTGTCGGCCAGCGCACCGAAGCCGGTGGTCACGCCGTACACGACCTCGCGGCGCTCGACGGCATCGGCGACGACCCGCCGGCTGGGTTCCATCCGGGCCGCGACATCGGGGCCGAGCTCTACCCCGGCAGCACCCCGGGCGACGTCGACGACGTCTTCGATCGTCAACGGGTCGCCGGTCACCACGAGCGTCCGCATGAGCAAAAGCTATCTGGCGTGGCCGCCGGATACGATCAGCGTCCATGGGCCGGCTCGCAGCGGGCGTCACGGCGCTGCTGGTAGCGGGCTGCACCGCGACCCATGCGCCGGCTGCCGCCCGGCGCGCTGGCCCGTCCGCGCGGCCGCCGGCCGCGTCACCCAGTGC
>JALZAK010000143.1 GCA_030948385.1 Actinomycetota bacterium | reverse complement strand
GTGTGCAGACCCTCGCGACGGACGAGCGACGTCAGCTCCGTGTAGTTCGGCCCCATGGTTGCCCGCGTCTTGATCCAGGGCGGCTTGCGCTCGATCGGCGTCTGCGCGTTGCGCACCTCGAGCCGGAGCAACCGGCGGCCCTCGGGGAGCACGGCGGTCACGGCAGCAGCGTCTTGTCGAGGTGGCGTTCGGTGAGGTCCAGGACGTCAGCGACGCCGACCTGCCGGGCAAGCTCTTTCGACAGCGACGTCACCTCAGCGTCGCGGATCCCGCACGGCACGATCCGGTCGAAGTGGCGCAGGTCCGGGTCGCAGTTGAGCGCGAAGCCGTGCATGGTGACGCCCTGCGCGACCCGGATGCCGATGGCCGCGATCTTGCGCGCCGTGGGGCCGGCGCCGACCCAGACCCCGCTGCGGCCGGACACCCGGCCGGCGCGCACGCCGACCTCGGCGCAGACATCGATGAGCACCTGCTCGATCCGGCGCACATGCGCCACGACGTCCAGCGGATCGCGCAGCGCCACGATCGGGTATCCGACCAGCTGACCTGGGCCGTGCCAGGTGATCTTGCCGCCGCGGTCCACATTGATCACCGGGGTGCCGTCGACCGGTCGCTCCGTGGCCTCGGTGCGCTTGCCGGCGGTATACACGGAGGGATGCTCGAGCAGCAGAACGGTGTCGCACTCCGTGCCGGCGACCCGGGCCGCGTGCAGCCGCTGCTGCTCGGCCCAGGCCTGCGGATAGGGCACCAGGCCCGCCCGGACGAACGCGAGACGGCTCACCGGACCAGCGTACCGGCGGGACGCAGGATTACTTCTTTGCACGCTGTCACAGGACGTCCCTAGTCTGTGCGTTGCTCAGACGCCGTCTCGTCCCCTCCGCCCACCGGGAGCAAGATGCCCAGCCGCCGGCCTCGTACCTTCCTCGCCGTCCTCGGGCTGGCCCTGGCATGGCTGGTCATCGGTGGGGTTGCCGGGCCGCTCAGCGCGAAGCTCACCAGCGTGCAGAAGAACGACAACGCCTCGTACCTGCCCGGTAGCGCGGAAGCGACCCGGGCGCTGGCGCTGCAGAAGAAGTTCCTGCCCTCCGACGTCTTTCCCGCCGTCATCGTCTACGAGCGGGCCGCGGGGATTACGGACGCGGATCGGGCCAAGGTCGCCGCCGACGCGCAACAGATCGCCGGCCTGCCCGGTGTGGCCGGCCGCCCGTCCCCGCCGATCCCGTCCGCCGACGGCAAGGCAATGCAAATCGTCGTCGGGATCAACGGCAAGGCCTTTGACAAGATCCCCAAGGACGTGCAGCGGATTCGCGACGTTGTCAAGGGCAGCGGGGGCCTCGACGTCAAGGTCACCGGCCTGGCCGGCCTGCAGGCAGACTTCGCGTCGGTGTTCGGCTCCATCGACACGACATTGCTGCTGGTGACCGGAATCGTGGTCGCTTTGATCCTGCTCGTGGTCTATCGCAGCGTCGTGCTGTGGCTGGTCCCACTCGTGTCCGCCGGCATGGCATACACGCTGGCTCAGGCGGTCGTGTACCTGCTCGCCAAGCACGCCGGTCTGACGGTCAACGGCCAGAGTCAGGGCATCCTCACCGTGCTGGTGTTCGGCGCCGGCACGGACTACGCGCTGCTGCTGATCAGCCGGTACCGCGAGGAATTGCGCCGGATGGAGACCAAGTACGCGGCGATGGCCCGAGCGATGCGGGCTGCCGCGCCGGCCATCCTGGCCAGCGGCGCGACCGTCATCCTCGGCCTGCTGTGCCTTTTGTTCTCCGAGCTGAACTCCAACAAGAGCCTGGGGCCGGTGGCGGCCATCGGTATCGCGTGCGCCCTCGTCGTGATGCTTACTTTCCTGCCGGCGGTCCTGCTGTTGTTCGGCCGGCGGCTGTTCTGGCCGTTCGTACCGCGGTACGGCTCCCCGTCACACGAGGAGACGGGCCCATGGGGGCGGGTGGCCCGGCAGGTCGGGCGCCGGCCGCGAGTTGCCTGGGTGGCCACGGCGATCGTCTTGCTGGTCCTGGCGTCGTTCGCCCTGACCTTGAAGGCCAGTGGCCTGTCCACCAGCAACGCGTTCACCAAGCGCACCGAAGCCGTCCGCGGGCAGGGCGTTCTGGCGCGGCACTTCCCGGGCGGTACGGGCAGCCCAGCGGTGATCATCGGCAGGTCCGATCAGTCCGCGGCGCTGGTCGCCGCGGCCGCCGGCACCAAGGGCATTTCCTCTGCGTCGCCGCTCGGCACGGCGGGACCCGATTCGCCACCCAAGGTCGTCGAGGACCTCGTTCAGATCGACGCGGTGCTGTCCATCGACGCAGGCAGCCCGGCGGCCGATGCGGTCATCGAACGGTTGCGCGACCGGGTGCACGCCGTTCCCGGGGCCCACGCCCTCGTCGGCGGTTTCACCGCGGTCAACCTCGATGTCCAGCGGGCCTCCCGGCGGGACCGTTCGGTCATCATCCCGGTGGTCCTGCTGGTCATCCTGTGCGTGCTGGCGTTACTGCTGCGCTCCCTCGTCGCGCCGGTGCTGCTCATCGCCACCGTCGTGCTGTCGTTTACCGCAACCTTGGGCGTGTGCTCACTGGTGTTCAACCATCTGTTCCACTTTGCCGGCGCGGACTCTTCATTCCCGTTGTTCACCTTCGTGTTCCTGGTCGCCCTCGGCATCGACTACAACATCTTCCTGATGACCCGGGTCCGCGAGGAGTCGATGGCCTATGGCACCCGACCCGGGATCCTCAAGGGGCTGGCGGTGACCGGTGGCGTCATCACCTCTGCCGGCATCGTGCTGGCAGCGACGTTCTCGGTGCTCGGCGTACTTCCGCTGGTGTTCCTGGCTGAGCTCGGCTTTGCGGTGGCCTTCGGGGTTCTCCTGGACACGTTGTTCGTCCGCTCGCTGCTGGTGCCGGCGCTGTCCTACGACATCGGTCCGCGCCTGTGGTGGCCCGGCCGGCTGGCCCGGAACGCTGCCGGGGATGCGCAGCAGCCACGCGAGCCCGCAGCCGTCGGCTGATCGCCGGGGTGCCGACTCAGCACTCGATCAGACGGGCCTCGATCCGGGTTTCGACGGCCCGACCGGCCGGCCCGGCCTCGACCCGGTAGGCAGCGCTGCCCTTGACTTCGGTCAGCGCCTCGACGAACTCGGTCCCGCGGTAGAGGAGGCCGACGCCGTCGTCGCTTGCGTAGCCGGGCGGCAGAATCCCGTCGGCGACGCAGCGCTGGAAGAGCGGCCGGCGCTGCTCCTCGGAGTCGTAGTGCACCCCGTTGGAGTACGGCAGCATCGCGAGCCCGTTGGTCACCGCCTGCAGATCCGGCCCGAACGAGTCGGTGGTGCCGCCTACGTGCCAGCAGATCGAGCCGGCCGACACGCCGCCCAGGACCACGCCGGCTGCCCACACCTCGGGGAAGATCTCGTCGAGGCCGTGCAGTCGCCACATCGCCAGCAGGCCGGCGACGCTGCCCCCATTCACCCAGACCACGTCTTGGGCCAGCAGATGGCCACGCATGTCCTCGTAGGTTGGCATCGGGAACAGGTTGAGGTGGGTGACGTCCACGCCGGCGGCCATCCCGGCCTCGCTGACCCGCGCGTTCCACCAGCGCTGATCGCCGCCGGCGGTGCCGAGGTGACACAGCTTGGGCCGCCCGGCCGCACCGGAGAGCGCCAGCGCATGGAGGATGAGCGGGCCGAACTCCAGGTCGACCCGGTGCCCGGCGCGCCACCCGCCGGAGGTGGCCAGGATGGTCGGCGCGCCGGCGGTCATGTCGGCATCTTGCAGGATGCCTCCGCCGAGTGTGCGTGGGGGTCTTCGCGGCCTGTGGACGACGGCAGCGTGGGCCGGTCGGGCGGCGCTAGCGTCGGTCGGGTGACCTGGCAGGCGGGTGGGTATCGCGCGGAGGAGCTCATCGGTGCGGGCCGCACTGGCGAGGTCTGGCGCGGCTGGGAGATCGCGACCGGTGAGCCGGTGGCGCTCAAGCGATTGGCGGCCGGCCAGCAGGTGCGCCGCGAGGCGGCTGATGACCTGCGCCGCGAAGCGGCCGTGCTCTCGGCCCTGTCCCACCCGCATCTGCTGCACCTGCGCGGCGTCGTCAGCGATGCCGACGGCCTGATTTTGGTGCTGGATCACGCTGCCGGCGGCAGTGTCGCGGACTTGCTGGCCCGCCGGGGGCCGGTGCCGGCCGGCGAGGTCGTCACGCTGCTGGCGCCGATCGCCGACGCGCTGACGGCGGCCCACTCCGCCGGCCTGGTCCATGGCGACGTGTCCGCATCGAATGTTCTGCTCACCGCCGAGGGTTCGCCGCTGCTGGCAGACCTGGGGACAGCCGCCCTGCTGGCCGAGGACCCGCGGCCGGCCCTGGGTACTCCTGGCTTTCTCGACCCGGCGGTCGCTGCCGGCGGGCCGGCGACTCCGCGCTCGGATGTCTACGCCCTGGGTGCCCTTGCCGCGTACGCGCTGACTGGAAGTGAGCCCGATCCGGCCGCGGCCCTGGCTCGCCTGCCGGGCACCCATCCGCTGCGATCCGTCCTGCAACGCAGCCTGCACGCTGACCCCGACCTGCGACCGACCGCACAGACGGTGGCGGTCGAGTTGCGGGCCGCAGTGCCGGAACTGCCGCTGTGGCTGGCCGCTGGCGAGCGGTCGCGCGACGCACCGCGGCCGGCGTTGACGCACGCTTTCCCACCGGCGGCCGCCGCGCCAGCGCCGGACGCGCACGTCACACCGGGGCGGCACCGGAGTCCGGGCGCGGGCCGGCCCACCCGCCGGCGCGGGGGGCGGGGCATCATACAGATCGCGGTCGGTGTGCTGGTGCTCGTACTGGCCGGCGCTGCCGGCTTGGTCTGGGGTGCGAGCAGTACGGCCGCGCCGGCCGGCGGGATCGGTGCGCGCGTTCCCACCTCATGGACGCAGGTGTGGAGCGGCCTCGACCAGCGTCGGGAGGTTGCCTTCGCCACAGCCGACGCGACCCTGCTGGGCCAGGTCTATCTGGCCGAATGCCCCGCGCTGGCGGCGGACCTGCAGGCGATCCGAGCGCTGGCTCGCGGGCATGCTCACGCCACCGGCGTCCGGCACGAGCACGCCCAGGTGCGACTCGAGGCGACGACCGCGACGACCGCCGCCCTGCTCGTCGTCGACCGGCTCCAGCCCTACGAGGTGCGTGACGGGTCCGGGCGCCTGATCGCGCGCCACCCGCCGCAGCCGGCCAGGCGGCTGCGGGTGCGGCTGGCCCGCACGTCGAAGGGGTGGCGGATCGCCGCACTCAGTGCGGGCTGACCCCGCCGGCGGACCGGCCCGTTGCCCACCGAGCGGCCGCCTCGAAGGTCGGGTGGGCAAAGCGGTAGCCGGCCTCCTCGAGCACGCGCGGCACGGCGCGCTGACCGGCCAGGACAGCCTCGTCTGCCATCGCGCCGAGGCCCAGCCGGAGGAGTGCGGCCGGCACCCGCGGCGCGAGCCGGCGCCGGCCGCACACGTGCAGCAGCGTCTGCGTCAACTCCGCGTTGGTCACCGGCACCGGACCGGTGAGGTTCACCGGACCGGCCACGCCGTCGCTGTCCAGCAAGAACTGCATCGCCGCGACCTCGTCGGCCAGCGAAATCCACGGCTGGTACTGGCGGCCGCTGCCCAGCGGCGAGAGCAGGCCGAGCCGGGCCAGCGGCATCATCCGCCCCAAGATGCCGTCACCGTCGACGCACACCAGGCCGGTGCGCAGCAGGACGACCCGGGTGCCGGCGTCCGCCGCGGCCCGGGTGGCCCCCTCCCACTGCCGTACCACGTCGGCCAGGAACCCCTCGCCCGCCGGCGCGGACTCGTCGACGATCCGGTCGCCGGTGTCGCCGTACCACCCCACCGCCGACGCGGACAGCAGCACTCGCGGCCGCGGCCGGGCCGCCGCGATGGCTGCGGAGATCGTGCGGGTGCCCTGGAGCCGACTGTCCAGTACTGCCCGCTTGTGCGCTTCCGTCCAGCGCTTGTCGGCGATGCCGACACCGGCAAGGTGGACGACCGCGTCGACCGTACTGAGCCCGCCCGGATCGAGCGGCTCGCCGGCCGGGTCCCAGGACAACTCGTCGGCCGATTCGGCCGGCCGGCGGACGAGGCGGAGCACCTCGTGGCCGCTCGCCCGCAACGCGGGGATCAACGCGGACCCGATCAGCCCGGACGCGCCGGTAATGGCGATCTGCATAAGCTGATCCTGCCGCGCATGAGCTGATGAGGCACCCTGACGGGATGAGTTGGGAAATTCGCCCGGCGCAGCTTGACGACGACGCGCGCCTGGCCGCCCTGGACCGCCGGTGCTGGTCCGTTCTCGCCGATGTGGGCCCCGCGCGAGCGGCCGGCGTGCCCTTCTTCGGTCCGGGCCAGGATGCCCGCGATGTGCTGGTGGCCAGTGACCGCAGGGCGCTGGTCGGCTGGATCAAGGTGGTGCCCGCGACCCCGCTGGCCAGTACGGCGCACGTACGGCTGATCAACGGGCTGGGCGTGCACCCCGACCGCCGGCGCAGCGGGATCGGTCGTGCCCTCATCGATGCCGCGATCGAACTCGCCCGCGACCGCCAGGCGCGCAAGCTCAACCTGCGGGTGCTCAGCACCAACGCGCCGGCTCAGGCGCTTTACGCGGCGGCAGGCTTCCGGGTCGAAGGAATTCTCGTCGAGGAATTCTTCCTCGACGGCAAGTACGTCGACGACATCCTGATGACCCGGCCGCTGCTAGACCCCTAGCGAGCTTTCGAAGCCGCCGCCCTCGAGCCGGTCCTTGACCGTGCCCAGGAAGCGGGCCGCATCCGCCCCGTCGACCAGCCGGTGGTCGTAGGTGAGTGCCAGGTAGACCATCGAACGGACCGTCACGATCTCGCCGAGGTCGGGGTCGTCCACCACGACCGGTCGCTTGACGACCGACCCGGTGCCCAGGATGCCGACCTGCGGCTGGTTGATGATCGGGGTGTCGAAGAGCGCACCCCGGCTGCCGGTGTTGGTGAGGGTGAAGGTGCCGCCGCCCAACTCATCCGGGCTGACCTTGCCGGCGCGGGTGCGCTGCGCCAGATCGGCGATCTTGCGGGCCAGACCGCCGAGATTCAGGTCGCCGGCATCGCGGATCACCGGGACCAGCAGGCCGCGCTCGGTATCCACCGCGATGCCCAGGTGCTCCGCGTCGTGGTAGGTGATCGTGCCCTGCTCGACGTCGATCGAGGCGTTCACGCTCGGATGCGCCTTGAGTGCTTCCACCGTGGCCAGCGCAAAGAACGGCAGGAACGACAGCTTCACGCCGTTCTGCGCCTCGAACTCCGCCCGGACCCGCTGACGCAGTCGGGCGACCCGGGTGAGGTCGGCCTCTGCCACGGTGGTCAGTTGCGCGCTGGCCCGCAACGAGTCCAGCATCCGCTCGGCGATCACGGTACGCAGCCGCGACATCTTCACGGTCTGGCCACGCAGGGCCGATGCCGCCGCGGGAGCGGTTGCAGCGGGCACCCCCGGAGGAGCCGCTGGAGCGCTCGCCGCCGGCGCCGGCTCGGGTGAGCGTGCGGGCTCGGCCGCCGGCCCCTGCTCCTCCGCAGCCGGGGGGGCAGTGCTGCGGGCGGCGTCGAGGACGTCCTGCTTGCGGATCCGGCCGCCGACGCCGGTGCCTTCGACGTCGGCCAGGTCAACCCCATGTTCTGCTGCCAGCTTGCGGACCAGCGGGGTGACGTAAGCCCCCTGATCGTCGTCTACGGAGCCGGCCGGTTGGTGCTGCTGCTGGCCGTGCTCCTGCTCCTGCTCCTGCTCCTGCTCCTGCTGGGCTTCGGGTTGCTCCTGCTTCGGCTCCTGCTGGGCTTCGGGTTGCTCCTGCTCCGGCTGCTGCTCGGGTTCGGGGTGCTCCTGCTCCTGCTCCTGCTCTTGCTTCGCATCGCCGCCGCCGCCCTCATCGATGGTCGCGAGCTCGGCGCCGACCTCCACCGTTTCGTCCTCGCGCACCTTGATGGCGGACAGGACGCCGGATGCCGGCGCCGGGATCTCGGTGTCCACCTTGTCGGTGGATACCTCCAGGAGGGGCTCGTCGGCCTCCACCTGGTCGCCCTCGTTCTTCAGCCAGCGGGTGACCGTGCCCTCGGAGACGCTCTCGCCGAGACGAGGCATCGTGACGGAGACGGGCATGGTGGGCGACTCCTTCGGCTATGCGGTGAGGATCTAGCCGTGCATGTGCAGCGGTTTACCCGCGAGTGCAAGGTGCGCCTCGCCGACCGCTTCCGACTGGGTGGGATGAGCATGGATCAGTTGGGCGACTTCGCTGGGTAGCGCCTCCCAGTTGTAGATGAGCTGCGCCTCGGCAAGCAGCTCCCCGACGCGGCTGCCGACCATGTGTACGCCGAGCACCGGGCCATCCTTCTCCGCCACCAGCTTGACCGCCCCCGCGGTCTTGAGGATCTGGCTCTTTCCGTTGCCTGCGAGGTCATAGGTCAGTGTGGCGACCTTGTCCTCGCCGTAGCGCTCCTTGGCCTGGGCCTCGGTCAGCCCGACGGAGGCCACCTCCGGCTCGCAGTAGGTGACTCTCGGCACGCCCGGGTAGTTGATCGGCGCGACGCGTAGGCCGGCTAGCCGCTCGGCCACCAGGATCCCCTCGCCGAACCCGACATGAGCCAACTGCGGAGTGGGAATCAGGTCACCGACCGCCGAGACGGTCGGCAGATTGGTCTGGCACACCTCGTCGGTCACCACGAATCCGCGGTCCAGGGTGACGCCGGCCTCCTCGTAGCCCAGCCCGGCCGAAACCGGGGCTCTGCCGACCGCCACGAGCAGCAGATCCGCGACGATTTGCTTGCCGGATTCGAGAGTGACCAAGACTCCGTTGCCGGCCTCCTCCACCCCACTGAAACGCGCGCCGAGTTCGTAGCCGATGCCCCGCCGGCGGAAGGCGCGTTCGAGCAGCTTGGAGCTGCTCTCGTCCTCGAGCGGCAGCAGGTGCGGCAATGCCTCGACGATCGTGACCTCGGCACCGAAGGAGCGCCAGACGCTGGCGAACTCCACGCCGATCACGCCGCCGCCGAGGATGACCACCGAGCGCGGCACGCGGTCGAGCCGCAACGCGTCGTCGCTGCTGATCACCCGCCGGCCGTCGATCTGCAGTCCGGGCAGGGACTTGGGTACCGATCCGGTCGCCAGCACGACGTGACTGCCCTCGTACCGCCGGCCGTCGACCTCGACGGCGGTGGGCGATACCAGCCGGCCGGCGCCCTCGACGACGGTGATTCCCCGGCTCTTGATCAGACCCTGCAGGCCTTTGAAGAGCCGGCCAACAACGCCGTCCTTGTAGGCGTTGACGGCTTCCATGTCGATGCCGTCGAACGTGCTGCGTACGCCGAACTGCTCGCTGTCGCGGGACAGGTCGGCCACCTCGGCTGCATGCAGGAGGGCCTTGGTAGGGATGCAGCCCATGTGCAGGCAGGTGCCGCCGACCTTGCTCTTCTCCACCAGCACGACGGACTTGCCGAGCTCGGCGGCTCGCAGGGCGCAGGCGTACCCACCACTGCCGCCGCCCAGTACGACCAGATCGACGGTCTGGGACTCGACCACGGGCGCTCCTGGGCTGGCGACGTCGGATAACGGCTGCATCCTTTCACTGTGGCCGCCCTGCGCGCGACGCGGACTGCCACCCGGTGCACGTCGGAGCCGGGAACCTGCGCCAGACTGATCGCGTTGAGACCGGGCGCGAGGAGGGTTCGTGGGTCTGTTCCGACGGGGGCGCGCCGGCCGCCCCGGCACGCCGCGCACGGCGTCCTCCGGGGACCGCCAGCACCTGGAGGACTTCGCTCGAAGCCGGCGCGGGGTCGAGGCCTACCTCGAGCCGCGGACCGCGGTCACCGAAATGACCGTCGTCCTGGTGGCCGCCGACGGGGAGTGGACCCGCCGGCGGGTGCCTAATGCGCCGGCCGCCCGGGAGTTCGGCAACTCACTCGGCATCCCGGTGTACGAGGTGGCCGCGACCGGCTACCCGCAACGCATGCGCGAGTGGACCGCGCGGCGCAAGGCCGCCGGCCAGACCGGGGTCCCCGAGGCCGGCGGCCCGGCTGACTGAGCGGGCCGCTCACCTATTCGCGGCGAGGTCCTCGAAGAGTTCCACCAGCGTGCGCACCGGGACGCCGGTGCCGCCGGCGGGCACGTATCCGTACGGCCTGCCGGAGTTGTACGACGGGCCGGCGATGTCGATGTGAGCGAAGGGCAGGCCATCGGGCACGAACTCAGCGAGGAACAGGCCGGCCACCAGCATCCCGGCGGCGCGGTCGGACTTGGCGTTCATCTGGGAGATGTCGGCCACCGGGGAGTCCATGCCGCGGCGGACGTCCTCGGGCAGCGGCATCGCCCACATCGGCTCTCCACTGCGCTCGCCGGCCGCCTCCACCCGCCGGCAAAGGTCCGCATCGCCCATCACCGCGGAAACCCGCAGGCCCAGCGCGATGACCTGTGCGCCGGTCAGGGTGGACGTCTCTATCAGGAAATCGGGACTGTCCTGGGCGGCGCGGGTGATCGCGTCGGCCAGAATCATCCGCCCCTCGGCGTCGGTGTTGAGCACCTCGACCCGCCGGCCGCCGAACATCGTCACGACATCGCCCGGCCGGTAGGCGCCGCCGCCGGGCATGTTCTCGGCCATCGGCACCCAGGCGTCGAGATCGACGGGCAGCCCGAGATGAGCGACCGCGCACACGGAGGCGATGACCGCGGCCGCGCCCGCCATGTCGGACTTCATCTCGTGCATGCCCAGGAACGGCTTGATCGACAGGCCGCCGGAGTCGAAGGTGATGCCCTTGCCGACGAGCCCGACAGAGATCTTGGCGCCGCGCCCCCGGTAGGACAGGTGCACCAGCCTGGGCGGCTTCGCCGAACCGGCGCCGACAGCGAGAATGCCGCCGAAACCGCCCTTGGCCAGTGCCTTCTCGTCGAGGACGTCCGCGGTCACGCCGGCCCGGCCGGCCGCATCGACTGCGGCGGTGGCCAGGGCGGCCGGATCCAGGTCGTTGGGTGCGATGTTGACCAGATCGCGGGTCAGCGCCACGGCCTCGGCCAGCACGCTGCAACGCCGCACCGCCGCCTTGGCCGAGCGGTCCCGAGCCTTGTCCACGACCAGGCTGACCCCGGCTACGGGTGGCTTGCGGTCGGTCAGCGAGAGGGTGCGGTAACGGGTGAAGTCGTAGCTCCCGAGCAGCGCCCCCTCGCCGGCGGCCCGAAGCGTTGGCTCGTCCGCGCCGTTGACCAGCCCGAGCGTGCTCGCCACCGACTTGGTGCCGGCCAGTGCCCGACTTGCGGCGCCCGCCGCCTGGCGCACCGAGTCGAGACCGAACCGTCCCTCATCGTCGGGCTCACCGAGGCCGGCGGCGACGACCACGGCCACATCGGCGCTGCCGAGGGTCGCCAGCTTGACCACCTCGGCCCGGGCTCCGGTGGCCCCGAGGGCGGCCAGTGCGGGGATGAGCCGGCGCTTCATGGCCCGGTCCAGGCTGTCCGCACCGGGCGCCAGCACCGGTCCGTCTGGGCCTTTGCCGACGCCGATCACCAGTGCGTCCAGAGACACCTTGCCGGCGGGAATGTCGGTGAGGTCGAGGGTGGGCACGGCGCTCCGATCATCGGCGACTGCTGTCAGCGCATCGTACGGGCGGGCGGTACGGTCCCGCCCATGGCGAACCTGCGTCGCTCCGCGCTGTACGAGCGGCATGTGGCGCTGGGCGCGAAGCTGGCTGACTTCGGCGGCTGGGAGATGCCGATCGAGTACGCCGGCGGTGGGGTTCTGCGGGAGCACTCGGCGGTCCGGCAGGCGGTCGGCATCTTCGACGTGTCACACCTGGGCAAGGCGAGCGTGCGCGGGCCAGCGGCCGCCGGTTTCGTGAACGGCACGCTGACCAACGACCTGGACCGCATCGGACCCGGCCGGGCGCAGTACACGATGTGCTGCGACGCGGCAACGGGGGGCGTGGTCGACGATCTGATCGCCTACCTGCACGGCGATGACGATGTATTCCTGGTCCCCAACGCCGCGAACACCGCCGAGGTGGTCCGCCGGCTGGCCGCGGCCGCTCCGGTCGGCGTGGAGGTCACCGACCGGCACGAGGACTTCGGCGTGGTCGCCGTACAGGGTCCGCGCTCGGCCGAGCTGCTCCAGCGGCTGGAATTGCCCACCGACCTGCCCTATATGAGCTTCACGCTCGCCGGCTGGCAGGGCCGCGACGTCGTGGTCTGCCGGACCGGCTACACCGGCGAGCACGGCTACGAGCTGCTGCCCGGGTGGGACGACACCGCCGACCTGTGGGACGCCCTCCTGGAGGCCGGTGCCGGCGCGGGTGCGCTGCCCTGCGGGCTCGGCGCGCGGGATACGTTGCGCACCGAAATGGGCTACCCGCTGCACGGTCATGAGCTGTCCCTGGACATCACCCCGGTACAGGCACGCAGCGGCTGGGCCGTCGGGTGGGGGAAGTCGCAGTTCTGGGGCCGTGATGCGCTGTTGGCCGAAAAGGCAGCCGGTCCGCAGCGCCTGTTGTGGGGGTTGGAGGCGCTGGACCGCGGCATCCCGCGGCCGGGCATGCAGGTGCGCAGCAGCGCCGGGGAGCTGATCGGGGAGGTGACAAGTGGCACGTTCTCCCCGACCCGCCGGCTCGGAATTGCGCTCGCACTGCTGGCCACGAATAGCGGGGTCGGCCCGGGCGACGAGGTGACGGTGGATGTTCGCGGCCGGGCGGCCGGCATGCGCGTAGTCAAGCCCCCCTTCGTGAAGCCGTCCGTGGCATGAGTACGCCGGTGGTGCTGCTGCTCGGCATGATGGGCGCCGGCAAGTCCACCGTCGGTGCCGCGATCGCCCGGCGCACCGGGTGGCACTACTACGACAATGACGAGCTGGTCGAGCAGGCGACCGGGCGACCGCCCCCGCAGGTTCTCTCCGATGGGGGTGAGGCGGCGCTGCGGGCAGCCGAGACCGACGCGCTGTCGCGGGCACTGGCCCTGCAGCCGCCGGCGGTCGCCGGGGTCGCCGGCGGTGTCGTACTCGACCCGGCCAACCGGGACCTGCTGCGGGCGGCCGCCGGAGTGGTCTGGCTCCGCGCTCGGCACGCCACACTCGTCCAGCGGGTCGGTACTGGCGCCGGCCGGGCCTGGCTGCAGCCCGACCCGGCCGCGGCCATCGCGCGCCTGGCGGCGGCCCGCGAGCCCTTCTACGCCGAAGTTGCGGACGCGATCGTCGACGTGGACGACCTGACCCCTGACCAGGCAGCGGAGGCCGTGCTGGCCCTCGTCGAGGTGCCCTGAGTGGCCGATCCCGCTCGCACTCAGCGACAGCCGGCGGTCACCGGAGCGGCTGCTCGGGGTCGACGGTGGCCGTCTCGGCCAGGACGTGAATCGCGCCGTTGAGCAACGGCAGGGCCAGCAGCGCGCCGGCCCCTTCGCCGAGCCGCACGCCGAGTTCGAGCAGCGGGTCCAGGTCGAGCCGGGACAACGCCAGGGCGTGCGCCGGCTCGGGGGAGCGGGGGGGGGG
>JALZAK010000117.1 GCA_030948385.1 Actinomycetota bacterium | reverse complement strand
CCGGCCGGCAGCTGCATGTGGCGGCCCGGATGGTCCGTGGCCCCGATCGACGGGTCGAGCGTTTGGTGATCTCGATCCGCGACGCAGCCGCCCGGGAGCGACAGGACCGGGAACGTGCGGATCTTGTTTCCACCAGCGCGCACGAGCTGCGCTCGCCGCTGACCAGCATCAAGGGCTTCACCGCCACCTTGCTGGCCAAGTGGGGGCGGTTCAGCGACGAGCAGAAGCTGCTGATGCTCGAGACGGTCAACGCAGACGCCGACCGGGTCACGCGACTCATCACCGAGCTCCTGGATGTCTCCCGGATCGAGGCCGGCCGGCTGGAGTTGCGCCGGATGCCAGTGAACCTCGGCTATCTGGTGGAGCAGGTCATCATCAGCATGGTCGCCGCCGGCGAGCCGGTCGGCCGCTTCACCATCGGCACGCGCGGCGCGCTGCCGGAGGTCTGGGCCGATCCCGACAAGCTGTTGCAGGTACTGGGCAATCTGGTGGAGAACGCCGTCCGGCATGGCGCCGGCCAGATCAGCGTCTCGATCGCACCGGACGGCCCTCCCGAGCAGCCCATCGGCGTGTTGATCGAAGTTGCCGACGAGGGTGGTGGCATCCCGGAGGCGATCCGCGGCCGGGTGTTCGGCAAGTTCTCCCGGGGGTCGCTGCGCGGCAGCAGCGGCCTGGGCCTGTTCATCGCGCGGGGCATCGTCCAGGCGCATGGCGGCGAGATCTCGGTGGATCGTGGCGTCGAGGGCGGTGCGGTGTTCCGGTTTACCGTGCCTGCCGGCACGCCGTCGTTTCTCTGACGGCGGCGGTAGCCGACCCGGCGGCACGGGGACTGCACGACCCCGCATGTCCCTAGACTCCCGAGGAACCGTGTCCGGATCCAGCAACGCCTACGACCCCAAGCAGGTGAGAATGCTCGCCCCGGAGATGCTCGACG
The DNA here is from genome assembly GCA_030948385.1 of Actinomycetota bacterium. Taxonomy (GTDB): domain Bacteria; phylum Actinomycetota; class Actinomycetes; order Mycobacteriales; family QHCA01; genus QHCA01. The sequence goes on along the minus strand of JALZAK010000117.1, from coordinate 2,959 downwards.
AGGCGGTGAGCACAGCGCTGGCGGCGTTCGCGGCAGCCGTCGACCTCGATGCGCTGGCCGCCGCGCGCCCGGTGCACCTCGGTGACCGGTCGCCGGTGCTGTTGGCCCGGCGCGAGCTCGGCGTGCTGCCACCACAGGCCCGGGCCGACGCCGGCCGGCGAGTCAATGCGGCGCGGGCCGCCGTGCAGGCCGGCTACGATGACCGCCTCGCGGAGCTGACCACCGAGCGCGACCAGCGGGTGCTGCGCGAGGAAACCGTCGACGTCACGCTGCCCTGGGGGCTGGTCCCCCGAGGCGCCCGCCACCCGCTGACCACAATCGCCGAGCGGGTCACGGACGTCTTCGTGGCGATGGGCTACGAGCTCGCCGAAGGTCCCGAGGCCGAGGCCGAGTGGCTGAACTTCGACGCCTTGAACTTCCCGCCGGGCCATCCCACCCGCACCATGCACGACACGCTGTGGCTCGACCCGCCCCAACGTGGCCGGTTGCTCCGGACGCAGACCTCGTCCGTGCAGATCCGGGCACTGCTGACCCGCCAACTGCCGGTGTATGTCATCAGCCCGGGCCGGGTCTACCGCGACGACCCGATCGACGCGACGCATTCCCCGGTGTTCACCCAGGTCGAGGGGCTCGCCGTCGACGAGGGCATCACTTTCTCTCACCTCAAGGGCACCCTCGATCGCTTTGTCGAGGGCATGTTCGGTGCCGGGTTGAGATCACGGCTGCGCCCCTCGTACTTCCCTTTCACCGAGCCGTCGGCCGAATTGGACTTCGAGTGCTTCGCCTGCCGCGGCGAATCCACCCGCGGCGGTCCGGCCTGCCGGACCTGTGGCTCGGAGGGCTGGATCGAATGGGGCGGCTGCGGGATGGTCAACCCGCGGGTACTCGCCGCCTGCGGCATCGACTCCGCGCGCTATACCGGCTTCGCTTTCGGGATGGGGCTGGAGCGGGCGCTGATGTTCCGCAACGGAGTCACCGACATGCGCGACATCTTCGAAGGTGACGTGCGTTTCACGCTGCCGTTCGGGATGGAGGCCTGATGCTCGTTCCGCTGTCATGGCTCTCCGAGTTCGTCGCCGTGCCCGCCGGTACGACGCCGGCGGACCTCGCGGCCGCCCTGGTTCGCGCCGGCCTGGAAGTCGAGACGCTGACCCACGTCGGCGGTGATGTGCGCGAGGTGGTGGTCGGCGAGGTGGTCGAGTTCACCGACCTCGACGAGTTCGCCAAGCCGATCCGGGCCTGCCAGGTGCGAGTGGCGGGCGGGGAGCCGCGCGGCATCGTTTGCGGTGCAAGGAACTTCGTGGTCGGTGACCGGGTTGCTGTCGCGCTGCCCGGTGCGGTGCTACCCGGAGGCGTGCAGATCGGCGCCCGGCGGACGTACGGGCGGATGAGCGACGGGATGATCTGCTCGGCCCGCGAACTCGGGGTCGGCGAGGACCATCGCGGCATCCTTGTCCTGCCGCCGGACACCCCGATCGGGGCCGGCGTCGCCGAGTTGCTGCACCTGCGCGATGTCGTCCTGGATGTGGCGGTGACGCCGGACCGCGGCTATTGCCTGTCCATCCGCGGGATCGCCCGGGAGACCGCCACCGCATTCGGCGTCGACTTCAGCGACCCGGCCGGCGCCCTGCCGGCGGTGTGGGCCGAACCGGCCGAGGGCCTGGCCGACCCGTACCCATGTGCCATCGAGGATGCCGGCGCGGCGGACCGACTGCTGCTCCGATCGGTGCGCGGCCTCGACCCGACCCGCCGGACGCCGCTGGAGATCGCTCGCCGTTTGCACCTGGTGGGCATCCGTCCGGTCGCCCTCGCTGTCGATGTGACCAACTACGTGATGCACGAGTGCGGCCAACCGCTGCACGCGTTCGACCGCCGCCGCCTCACCGGCCCGGTGGTGGTGCGCCGGTCCCGCAAAGGGGAGCGGCTGACCACCTTGGACCACGTCGAGCGCACCCTGCACGCCGACGACCTACTGATCGCCGACGACAGCGGGCCGCTCTCACTGGCCGGGATGATGGGCGGGCTGACCAGCGAGGTTCGCCCGGACACTGTCGACCTGGTGATCGAGGCGGCCCACTTCTCCGCCACCGCGACCGCGGCCATGTCACGCCGGCACGGTCTGTCCTCGGAGGCTTCTCGCCGGTTCGAGCGTGGGGTGGATCCGGCGCTGCCGCCGGCCGCGTCGGCTCGGGCGGTGCAGCTACTGGTCGAGTACGGCGGTGGCACTTACGTCGGATCGGCCGAGGTCGACCTGGACCGACCGGTTGCCCACGTTGCGCTGCCGGCCGACCTGCCGGGCCGGCTGGCCGGCGTGCGCTATGCCCGCTCGACGGTGATCGGCCGCCTTCTCGACGTCGGCTGCGCGGTGACCGGCGAAGACGAACTGTCCGTCACCCCGCCTAGCTGGCGGCCTGACCTGGTGGACCCCTACGACCTGGTCGAGGAGGTCGTGCGGCTGGAGGGGTACGACGCGGTGCCCTCGGTGCTCCCGCGAGCCCCGGCCGGCCGTGGCCTCACCGCCGGCCAGCGGGACCGGCGAACGGTCTCGCGCGCGCTGGCAGCGGCCGGCTACGTCGAGGTCGTCAGCTATCCCTTCCACAGCGCGGGGGTGCTCGACGCATTGGATGTACCGGCCGGCGACGACCGGCGACGGCTGGCCGGGCTGGCCAACCCGCTTTCCGAGCAGGCCGGGTTCCTGCGCAGCACCCTGCTTCCCGGACTTCTCGACGTGCTGCGGCGCAACGTCAGCCGGGGAATCGCCGATGTCGCGGTGTTCGAGATGGGCGCGGTCTTCCTCGACCGGCCGGGGTCGCCGGCGCCCCGCCCGGCCGTCACCGCCCGGCCGTCCGCGGCCGAGCTCGCCGCCCTGGACGGCGCTCTCCCGGAGCAGCCGCTGCACGTGGCGGTGGTGGTTGCCGGCGCCCGCGAACCCCGCGGCTGGTGGGGGCCGGCCCGACCG
>JALZAK010000087.1 GCA_030948385.1 Actinomycetota bacterium | reverse complement strand
TGTCCCGGAGCCATCTCGGTGCGCGCCTGGTACACCGAATACCTCGTCGATGGCCGGTGATTCGCCCCAAGTGGCGCCCGCCACAGCCGTCATCCCAGGGTCGGGCGGGCTCGCGGCTATCCGGAGTACGGCAACGGTGCGGACCACGTCAGGGTGTGCAGCAGCAGCGGGCGGCCATTCCTTGACTGTCAACGCCGAAGCGAAATCTGACCAGGTTTCGACTTCGGCGGCTGCCGGGGCGCATCGGACAGGGCCAACCTCCAACACCGTCCGGGAATAGGGGTTTTGTCCGATACCAGGACCCGGCCTCAGCACTTCACGAGGCTCGAAAGGCCGCGGACAGGAGATGATGGGATAACGGAGATTTGATCACCGGTCGGGCGCCCGGTGACGTTGACGGTGGATTCAAGCCGGTGCGACTTTGCCCCCTGCACCGGCCACCGGCCCCGGTGTCCGGCTGGGCGCCGTCGATGATCGCTATCGCGGCGGCCGACGATTAGGGATCTGGGCGCCCGGGGACCGACTCGTCGGGGCGCGGCCGCGCTGCGCGCGACACTGGACGTGTGTCGTCGCAACGCCGGATCGCCCTGGTCGCCGCCATCGTGGTGGTCGGACTCACGATCGGCTTTGCCGTCACCGCGGCGGCGGCGCACCGGTCCCGCGACGCTGCAGCGGGCGTCCCGCAGGGCCGCCCGGGCCCCGTGCTCCTGGTGCCGGGGTATGGCGGTGACGGCAGGGCGCTCGGCGGGTTGGCGGCGCGGCTCAGGGCGGCGGGCCGCGATGCACAGGTCGTGACCCTGCCTGGCGGTGGCACCGGCGACCTGCGCGAGCAGGCCAAGGTCCTCGGCACCGCAGCGAAGGCTGCCTTGGCCCGCTCTGGCGCCGGGTCGGTGGACGTCATCGGCTACTCGGCGGGCGGTGTCGTCACCCGGCTGTGGATCCGGTCCTACGGCGGGGCGGCGCTCACCCGCCGGGTGGTCACCCTCGGCTCACCGCACCACGGCACGGACCTGGCCGGGCTTGCCTCGACCCTGCAGACGGGCGCCTGCCCGATCGCCTGTCGGCAACTCGCCCCCGACAGCGACCTGCTCGCCGCGCTCAACACCGGCGACGAGACACCGGCCGGGCCGCGATGGGTGTCGCTGTGGTCGACCAGCGACCAGGTGGTGACCCCGCCGGACTCGGCCCGGTTGGCCGGGGCGGTAGACATCGTCCTGCAGGACGTGTGCTCCGGCGTGCGCGTGCAGCACGACGAGTTGCCGACCAGCCCGCTGGTGCAGGCTATCGTTCTGGCGGAGATCGCCGCCACGCCGGTGGTGACGCCGGGCCCGGCCGACTGCGGACGGTTGCGCTAGCTGGTCACGTCCTTGGTGGTGAAGTTCGCCCAGGCGGCGAGCAGCAGCACGCCGGCGTACACCGCCTGCAGGGCGACACCGCGGACCAGGTCGCGCCATAGGATCGGTTGGCGGAACAGATCGACGAAGGCCAGCCAGTAGCGGGTCGGCAGGTACGGGTTGAGGGCATGGGCGGCATCCAGCGTCAGCAGTACCGTCGAGGCGATCAGCACCGCCAGGGCACCCAGGGTCGCCGCGAGCGGCGAGTCGACGAACGTGGACAGGAACAGCGCGACCGCGGCCACACCGAGCATCGACAGTCCCACGTAGAGGATCGCCAGGCCGGTACGCAGTGCCGCCTGCGCCGGGCTCAGGCTCGGCCCACCCGACAAGGTCGGCAGCGGCGCGGAGCCGAACAGGTGCGTACCGACGAAGTACGCGGTGACCGCGACCACCACCACCGCGATCAGCGTGAACGCCACGACACTGACCAGCTTGGCCGCCAGCAGGCGGGTGCGCCCGACAGGCCGCACCAGCAGGTAGCGCAGGGTGCCCGCCTGCGCCTCGCCGGCCACCGCGTCACCGGCGACTACCGCCACGGCCACCGGCAGGAACAACGGCAGCACGATGGCCAACGCAGCAGCCGGGAAGAGATTGCCGTTAGCCAGCACCGCGGACAGGAACGCCGGCCCGGTACCTGGCTGGGGCGCGAGGTTCGTGGTGGCCAGGAGCACCGCCACCAGTGTCGGCAGGGCGTCGAGCAGCGCGATGGTGACCCAGGTCCGCGGCCGCCGGAGCATCTTGCGCAGCTCGACCCCGATCATCGCGCCGTCTTGCCGTCGACCCGGTCGGAGCCGGGGCCCGTGACCTCCAGCACGATCTCCTCGAGGGTGCGGCGTTCACCGATTAACTCGCTGACCCGGATCCCCTCCCCGACCAGCAGCGCGTTGACGTCGGCCGGATCGCGACCCCACACCACCAAACGGTCGCCGGCGCGAGCGCTCACCCGGCCGTCGAGGAGGGTCACCGCGCGGTCGGCGTCGGGGGTGCGCACGACCGTGTTACCAGTCGGCGCCCGCAGCGCCGCCACGTCGTCCTGGAGCACCAGCCGACCCTCGTCGAGGACACCGATCCGGCCGCACAACTGCTCCACCTCGGGCAGCAGGTGGCTGGACAGGAAGACCGTCGTGCCCCCGGCATTGAGCTCGACCAGGAGCGCCCGCACCTCGTGGATGCCCTGCGGGTCGAGGCCGTTGGTCGGCTCGTCAAGGACGAGCAACTCCGGGCGGCGCAGCAGTGCGGCGGCCAGGCCGAGCCGCTGGCGCATGCCGAGGGAGTAGGCCTTGACCGGCCGGCGCCCGACGTCGGACAGGCCGACCCGCTCCAGGGCCTCCCCGACCCGCCGCGTGCGGGTGGACCGGGCCCCGCCCGGCCCGGCGGCGTCGTCGAGCATGAGGTTGGTGCGGCCGGAGAGATGGCCGTAGGCCGCGGGACCCTCGACGAGCGCGCCCACCCGGCTCAACGCCCGCTTGGCCCGGCGCGGCACCGGCTCGCCGAGCAGCTCCACCGCGCCGCTGGTCGCCAGGACCAGGCCCAGCAGCATCCGTACCGTGGTCGTCTTCCCCGAACCGTTCGGGCCCACGAACCCGTAGATGTCGCCGGGCCGGACGTCAAGGTCGACCGCGTCGACCGCGGTCAGTGACCCGAATCGCTTCGTCAACGCACGGGTGCGGATCACGGTGTCGCTCACCGGCGCGCGGCTCTCAGCTCCGCCGCCGCCCGGCGCAACGCGGCCACCGTGACGGTGCCGGTGAACAGCCAGATGCCATCGGACACCGGCGCGACGAGCAGCGACAAGGGGCCGGCGGCCAGCGAACTGCTGGCGTCCTGCTTGTCGGCCACGCCGCCCGGAGCGTCCACGATCCGGCGGGCCAGCCGGAAGCCGCCCTCGCCGACCAGGGGGACCGCGGCGATGAACGTGGGCCCTCGACCGTACGAGCCGAAGCTCGGGGCGTCGTCGCGCAGCGGCAAACCGGCCAGCCGCCGCGGGAGGTCACCGAACCCGTACTGCCGAGCCAACTCGCCGACGTCCCGCACGTTGTCGGTGCTCAGCGTGGCACCGACCGGCGGCTCGAACCGGGTGAGCCCGGCGGGCGGTAGCGCGATCCGCAGGTCCAGGAAGGTCGACCGGAAGGCAGGGTTGGTCGCTCCCTTGGCCCAGATCTCGATCCGCAACGGCAGTCCGCTCCCCGGATCGACCCACGCGTCGACCCGGTCGACGGTCGCATCGGCTCCCGCCGGGCGCAGGCGCAGCCCGGCCGCACTCCGCCCGGCGATCCGGCGGCCCGGCAACCGGTGCAGCTCGCCCGGCGTGGCCTCCGACAGCAGGCGGCGGCCGAGATCGGCCGGGAGGAGATCCGCGGCGGCCGGCAGGGTGATGTCAGGCCGCGTGGTACGCGTCGCCCGGTGATCGGCGAAATCCCACAGCCACGCGCCGGTCGCGTCGCGATAGGTGCCGTGCTCCCCCACCGGATCGACGGTGTCGACCCGCCAGTCGGTCGGGCCCCGCCGCCAGACCCGCATCCGCGTGTGGCCGCCGAACAGATCGGTCAGATTGGCGAAGCTGCGACCGGTCGGGACAGCGACGGTGCCGAAGGTCTCGGCGAACCCCGAGTACGCGACCCGCTGCGACGCCCTGACCTCGGCCAGCAGCACCGGCGTCGACACGTCCGCGACGGCGACCGGCAACCGGGAGATGGCCGGGGGCAGGGCAACGAGGGTCGCGAGGACGCCCGTCACGAGGCTCCACCGCCCCACCGCCAACATCAGCCAACGGTACGTCCCAGATCACCGTGTCACCCCATGCGCGGGAGCCGGGCCCTACATCGTTACAACGCCGTCAGTTGGCCGACTACTGGCCCCGCACGCCGGGTGCCACCCCCGAGTGTCCCGTTCTGTGCAACTGTGCGCTTGACGGCCTGAGCATCCCTTGGATGGGCGCAGGCCCTTTCAGTGTCGGCATGGCCGTCGGTCTGGTGGCTCGGGGATCGGGTGACGTGAAAGGACCGCGATTTGGAGGCGTGCGCGGAAACTGTTTGCAACGACCTCAGGACGTACCGTCGGCGAATGCTGATCGTGGAGTTCGACCGGGCCGGGGACCAGCTGGTCGACGCTGACCGGGCGGTGATTGCTGGGCTGGC
>JALZAK010000066.1 GCA_030948385.1 Actinomycetota bacterium | reverse complement strand
CACCAGTTCGAGGGCCTCCCGCTTGCCGACGACGGCGCGCTGCACCTCATCGAGCACCTGCCCGGCCGCCGCCGACACGTCGGCGAGGCTCAGAGGCGCTCGAGGCTCTCGACGAACGGCCTGAGCTCCGCCGGACTCGGCCCGGCCGCCTTCGACGCCACGCCCGGACCGGTCATCAGTTGCCACAGCTTGTCTCCCAGGAGTTGTCGGGCCTGCTCGGGGTGTGATGTTCGGGTGATGCCATGCCGCTGATAGAGCCGGTCGTCGGCCAGCCGAGCCAGGACGGGGCGCAGCGCCGCATCGAAATGCGCCATATCCTGCCCGCCCCAGGCCAGCCGGTCCTCCATGCGACCGACGTCGCGGAAGGGCCGGTCGGCCGGCCGCGGGTCGGCCGGCGCCCGCTGCATCGGCGGCAGGGTCGGCGGCGGCTTGGCCGCCTTGACCAGCCGGCGGGCGACCAGGGCGGAGATCGGTATCAATACGACGACGGCTAGCGGAACCCGGCCGCCGAGCACGAACAGCAAGCCTTCGGCAAGGACGATGAGAAGCACCGCCTGCCAGGCCAGCCGGGTGAGGTCGCGGGCAGTCACGGTCTTGGGCGCATAGGGACGGCGGGATTCGTCCCGCCGCATCGGCTCCACTTCCAGCATCAGCTCACCGCCGCCGTGATCTCGCGTTGGAGTCGCTGCAGGGCCCGCCGGGCCTCGATCCGCATCTGCCCGTCGACGTCGTGCCGGGAGTACCGCGCTGCGCGGTACAGGTCGGCCAGCCGGGCCAGCGTCACCGGCGTGACGTCGTGGGCGCGGAGCACCCGTTGCGCCAGCTCGGCCGGCGTTTCGGCCGGCTCCCGCCGGGTGCCGGCAGCCGCCGCCGCCTGCTCCAGTCGCAACCAGGCGGCGATCACCGCCCGCCGCGGATCGCCCTCCTCGTCGAGGTCGGCCAGGCCGGCCTCGACCGCCTGGCCCAGCCGCCGGCCGCTCGTCGACCCGGGAACGTCACCGCCAAATTCGTCGGCGACGTCGGCCGGCCGGTCCCGCGGGCGCCGGCGCACCCTGATCAGGGTGCCGGCGCCGAACAGGCCGATCAGCAGGGCCACGCCGAGCGCGACAAGGTAGATGCCGATACCGCCCATCGCGGCGAAGAAGAGCAGCTTGAAGGCCGGGCTGGCACTGGTCCGGCCGACAACGATCTTCCGGTGCTTGAGCTCGCCGCAAGAGTCCTTCTTGCCTCTCCCACCACGATCCGTCGAGTTACCCGAGACGCACGGGTCGAGCCGGCCCGACCGCGCCGACTGGGCACCGCTGACTGTGCCGACCCTGCTCGACGCGCCGCCGAGGGAGGCCAGCCCGGCAAGCGCGAGCAAGCCGGCCAGAGCAGCGGCCGGCCAGGCCGAACGCAGTGCGTTCAACTGATCGTGGCGCGGAGCAGGTTCAACGTCCGCGACCAGGCCTCCTCGGCGGCCACGCCGTCGTAGACCTCGGGCCGATCGTCGTTGAAGAAGGCATGCGATGTGCCCGGGTAGTCGAACACCGTCACCGTGCCGCCCGCTTGCTCGATCGCGGTAATGGCCGTCTGGATCCCCTCTGCCGAGCTGGTGCCGTCCTCCTCGCTGCAGTGGATCATCGCGTGCCTGCCGGCGAACCGCGACCAGTCGGGACCGACCCGTTGCCAGGGCATCCCCGGATAGAACGCCACCGCGGTCACCACGTCGTCGGACAGTGTTGCCGACCAGAGCGCGAGACTCCCACCCATGCAGAAGCCGACGCAGCCGACTCCCTGGCCAGTCGCCTCGGGCCGGCCGGCGAGGTGGCGCGCCGCGCCGGCGATGTCCTTGCCGACCCGATCCATCGACAGTCCCATGTTCAGCTTGCGGGCCTCGTCCGGCTCGCCCGCCGTCTCGCCGTGGTAGAGGTCCGGCGCGAGCGCGAGGAAGCCGCTGGCCGCGAATCGGTCGACGACCGCGGTGATGTGCCCGACCAAGCCCCACCATTCCTGGATCACGACGACCCCGGGGCCGCCCCCCGCCTCCGGCACCGCGAGGTATCCCTCCGCCGTGCCCCCGTTGCTGGGATAGCTCACCGTCTCGCCCACTTGCACCACTCCCATCACTACCCGCCCTGAGCGACGGCCGGATCCTCAGGCGAGCGAGTACGCGATGCCATCGAGGATGTCGTGCTCACTGACCAGCACCCAGGCGGCGCCGGCGACCTCCATCACGGTACGCAGCACTAGTGCACCCGCCGCGATCACGTCCACCCGGCCCGGATGCATCACCGGCAGCGCGGCCCGCTGCCGGCGGGTCGAGCGCAGCAACATGGCGGTCGTCGCGGCGACATCGTCATAGCCGATCCGGGAGTGGTGTATCCGCTGCGCGTCGTACGCGGGCAGGTCCAGGGCGAGCGCCGCGACGGTCGTGACCGAGCCGGCCAGCCCGATGAGAGTGCCGGCGGTCTCCAACGGCACCTCCTGCCCGGCGCGCGTGACGCCGGCCCGGATATCGTCGGTGGCAACAGCAATCTCAGCAGCAGTCGGGGGATCGCCGTGCAGGTGTCGCTCGGTGATCCGCACACAACCGATGTCGACGGAAACCGCGCTGTCCAAAGTAGACTCTCCTAGCACAAGTTCGGTGGAGCCGCCGCCGATGTCCAACACGAGATATGGCGCCGCGACGTCGGTCAGGCCGCGGGTGGCGCCGGCAAAGGAGAGCCGCGCCTCCGCCAGGCCGCTGATCACCTCCGGCGGCTGGCCGAGAGTGCGGACGACCATCTCTTCGAACACGCCCCGGTTGGCGACGTCGCGACTGGCCGACGTAGCGACCATCCGGATGCGCTCGGCGCCGAGGGCGCGGGCGGCGCCGGCATAGCTGTCAAGAACGCTGCGGGTGCGCTCGATCGCCGCCGGCGCGAACTCCCCCGTTCGGTCCACGCCCTCGCCGAGCCGGACGATCTCCATCCGCCTGGTCACGTCGACCAGGCCGGACGCGGTGAGATCGGCGACCAGGAGCCGGATCGAGTTCGTGCCGCAGTCGATCGCCGCGACCCTGCTCACGCCGGTACGGCGACGCACGGGCCCCCGGCCCACCATGGCGACTGCGCGGTGAGCCGCGCGACCGCCTCGTCACCGAGCGGGTTGACGCCGGGGCCGGCGGCAAGGGCATGCGCGACCAGCGCGTGCAGGCACTTGACCCGGTCGGGCATGCCCCCGGCGGAGACACCATCGATCTCGGCCACCTGGCCGAGCAGGCCGCGCCGGCGCAGGTAGTCGGCATGCGCGGCTCGATAGCCGGCGGCCAGCGCCGGGTCGGCCGCGAGCCGGCGGTTCATGTCCCGCATCAGACCGGTCGCCTCCAGCGTCGCGACCGCACTCGCCGCCCGGGGGCAGGTCAGGTAGAACGTCGTGGGAAAGGGAGTGCCGTCGTCAAGCCGCGGCGCCGTCTGCACCACATCGGGCAGACCGCACCGGCAGCGATGCGCGACGGCGAGCGGGCCGCGGGCGGGCCGGCCGAGTTGGGCCGCGATGGCGTCGAGGTCGCGGCTCACCGGCCGCCGTCAGCCGCCCGCACACTCCCCCACAGCTGGGAGTACCACGGCCCCGCCGGGCTGGTCCGGCCGGCGACGGTCAGCGCCGGCCGGGCCGGCTTCGTTGCCCGCTGCCGGCCCGGATCGATCACCACGTAGCCCACCTCGCCCGGCATGACGTACTGCAGTCGCTGGCGGGCCTGTGCCTTGACGAAGGCGGGATCCTGCCACTGCCGCCGGCGCTGTTCGAGTGCGCTGACCTGGGCGCGCTGCTGGGCCTGCTGCGCCCCCAGGTGGGAGATCTGGTTGCGCTGGGCGAGGTATTCGCGCAGCGGGTAGGCCAGCATCAGCACGACGGCGCACACCGCAAGTCCGAGGAGAGCCGCCCTCGTGGTCACCCGTCCCACCCGCCGGCCGGCGC
>JALZAK010000035.1 GCA_030948385.1 Actinomycetota bacterium | reverse complement strand
CCTCACCGGAGTGCGGGCGGGCGGCGGGCAGCGGCTGGCCGACACCGCGAAGGTGCCCGGTCTCGGCGGCGTGGCCGGAGCGCCGCTGACTGCCCGGGCCCCGGAGGCTGGCGACGCTGCGCTGGAGACGCAGCTCGTCGCGGATGCTGTGCGGGACGGGCAGCCGACTGGCCGACAGAGCGGCCGCGTAGTCCTCCAGGGCGGCGATCAGGTGAGCCCTCGATGTCCGGGTCAGGTGGGGTTGCGGCGCCGGCAGGTTCAGGTCGGTGGTCAGCGCGGCTCGAGCCCGCAGCACCCGGCCGAACAACTCACGCAGGTCGATTCCCCGGCCGCTTGTGGGTTGCCATGGATCTGCCCTCGTCATCGTTGTGGCACCTCCCGCGGGGCGTGTCCGCCGCATCGCCTGACCCCCGTCGACACCGGCCCCGTCCGGCGCCCCGGCACCTGGTACCGATGCCGGGAGGCTGACCCTACGCTAAGGTTGCGGGCCGCGCAGCCGGGCGCGTCGACTCGCCGCTGGCGAGAAGGTTGACCAGCCGGCGCTCGATCGAGTGCTTCGGCAACCTGCTGACCGCTGGCGTCGCGTCGTAGAAGACAAGTTGGTCGCGGCCTCGGCGCTTCGCCTCGTACAGCGCAGTGTCGGCGCGCTCCAGCAATGCGTCGACACTGCCGCCGACGGGCACGGTGGTGAGACCGATCGTCGCGGTCACCCAGGCGGTTCTCGCGCCGATTGCGATCGGCCGGGCCCGGACCTGCTCGAGGATCCGGCCGGCAATCGCCTCTCCGTCGCGCCGGCCCACCGCCGGCATGAAGATGACGAACTCGTCGCCGCCGTACCGCCCCAGCACGTCCCCGCTGCGCAGTGCCGCGCGCATCCGGGCCGCCACCTCGCCGAGAATGTGGTCGCCGGCAAGGTGCCCCAGACCGTCGTTGATCGTCTTGAGATGGTCCACGTCGACGATGGCAAGCACGCTCACGTCCTGCTGGCCGTTGGCATGAAGCAGGCACAGGTCGATCCGTTCCATCAGGGCGCGTCTGGTCAGCGCCCCGGTCAGCATGTCGTGTGCGGCCTGGAACGCGAGCCGCTCATGCACCCCGGCAAGCTCGCGATAGAGGCGGGTGATCTGACCGACCAGAGCGATCAGCAGCACGCTGGCAGCAGCAACGCTGAGCAACCGGCCAGCCAGCCAGCCCACCGTGTAGGGCCGCATTCCCAGGGTGGTCAAGACGACATCCGCCGTGGAAGCAGCGAGCGCCACGATGATCCATCTTTCGAAGCTGTCCCGTCGCCGGTACCGCCAGTACAACAGCGGCACTGCCACCGGGATGAGCAGCAAGTTTGTCAGCAGGGCAGGCGCGCCCTCGGCCATGATCGGCGGCAGCGAGCCGGCGTAGTGGATCACGCCGGCGGTGAACAGGGCCACCAGCGCGATACCGCCGGCGAGCACCGCCCCAACGGCCCACCGAGGTCGGGGTCGCAGCGCCGCATGCGCCGGAAAACGCCGGGTCGGCGGAACCAGCATCGACACGATGATCCCGAGCGGGAAGATCGTGTGGGCGGCGATCCACAGCCACATCCCGCTCTGCATGGGGGCCGGGATGAGGCCCTTGTCGCCGACTACGCCCGGCGCGGTGAGTTGGCGGGCCAGGAACATCAGACCGGTCAGCAGGTATGTGCCACCCAGGCTCAACAGCCGGCGGTCGGACTCGATCCGGTAGCGCTGGAAGAGAAGGCAGGCCGTCAGCAGCTCCCCGCCGATGATCAGGGTGAACACCGACGCAGCCAGCGGAGAGGAGTCGGCGCTGACCGGTCTGGAGGCGAACGGCACAGTCACGCCGACCAGCGCGACGATGCCTGCCGCGGCAGCGACCTGGCGCACGCCGGATCGCCGCGCTGCCCCCCGTTCCGCCATGCCACCCACCCCGGTTGTCGGGACCATGCCGTCGTGATCATCGAGCGCGGCGGCGCGACCCTTGAGGGCGACGGTCATTCGGCACCTCCCAGCAAATCAGACAATTCGGCGGCAAGCGCTGCAAATGCCTGACCGCGGTGACTCAGCGCGTCCTTTTCGGCGGCGGTTAACTCCGCATTCGTCTTCGTCTGACCCTCGGCGATGAAGATGGGGTCGTACCCGAACCCGCCGGCCCCGGCCGGGGCGTCCACAATGCGACCCCGCATCAGGCCGTGGGTGACGCGCTGCGCGCCGGCCGGCGTGGCCACCGCTGCAGCACAGACGAACGCGGCGCCCCGACGCTCAGCCGGAACATCGGCAAGCTGATCGAGGACCAAGTTCAGGTTGGCGGCGTCGTCGCGTCGCCGGCCGGCCCATCTGGCGGAGAGCACGCCGGGCATGCCACCCAGCGCATCCACGGCCAATCCGCTGTCGTCGGCAACCGTGATGAGGCCCGTGTGGCGAACGCCGGCCCACGCTTTGATCAATGCGTTCTCGGCAAAGGTCGCCCCACTTTCGACGGGTTCGGGATACCCCGGTACGTCATTTATACCGACGAACTCTACCTGGGAATAGCCAGCGAGGATCCGGCGCATTTCGGCCAGTTTCTTCGCGTTGCGCGACGCGAGCAGCAACCGCGGCCCGCTCACCCCGCGAGGCACTCCCGCTGCCGGGCGGCGAGCTCGGCGCAGCCCGCCACGGCGAGGTCGAGCAGCCGGTCCAGGGTCGGCCGGTCGAAGGCGTCCCCCTCCGCTGTCCCCTGCACCTCGACGAATTGTCCGTCGCCCGTGCACACCACATTCATGTCGGTCCCGGCAGCCACGTCCTCGTCGTAGCACAGGTCCATCCGTGCTTCGCCGTCAACGATGCCGACGGATACCGCCGAGATGGATGTGTGCAGCGGCGCCGGGCCGGCGAGCGACCCACGCTCGTCCAGCCAGCGAACCGCATCTGCCAGGGCGACGTAGGCCCCGGTGATCGCCGCCGTGCGGGTGCCGCCGTCGGCCTGCAGGACGTCGCAGTCGATCGCGATCGTGTTCTCGCCGAGCGCGGCAAGGTCGAGCGCTCCCCGCAGGCTGCGGCCGACCAACCGGCTGATCTCGTGGGTGCGGCCGCCGATCCGTCCCTTGACCGACTCGCGGTCGCTGCGGGTGTGCGTAGCCCGGGGCAGCATGGCGTACTCCGCCGTCACCCAGCCCAGACCGCTGCCCTTGCGCCAGCGAGGGACACCTTGGGTGACACTGGCGGCGCACAACACCCTGGTCGCCCCGAACTCCACCAGGACCGATCCCTCGGCGTGGTCGAGCCAGTGCCGGGTCAGCCGTACCGGGCGGAGAGCATCGGCGGAGCGGCCATCAGGTCTGGTCACGGAACGCAGCCTAGATGTCGTAGACCTCGCCGGGCGCGACAACGGCCGCGGTGCCGTCGAAGGCCGCCTGTGCATCGGCGAGCGAGAGTTGCGGGTCGATCCACGCGGTCAGGTGGGTGAGCAGCAACCGGTCTGCTCCCGCCCGCGCGGCATGTTCGCCGGCTTGGCCGCCGGTCAGGTGAAGATCGGGCGGATTGCGCCGGCGGGCGTCGAAGGTCGCCTCACACAAGAAGGTGTCGGCACCCCGGGCCAAGTCCACCAGCGCGTCACTGCACCCGCTGTCCGCGGAATAGGCCAACACGCGGCCGTCGTGCTCGACGCGTGCTCCGTAGGTCTCAACCGGGTGGTTGGTCCGATCCACGGTGACCTGGAAGGGACCGATCTGCAGTACCCCCGGGACGAGCACGTGTTCGTCGTACACGTCGTCCAGCGACGCCGCGGCCCCGTCGATCTCATACGCCCGGGCCAGCCGATCCAGGGCGCCGGCCGGCGCGTACAGCGGCAGCGGCCGCACCGGAGCCTCGGGACTGTAACGACTCGCCACCACGTACGCGCAGGCGTCGAAGCAGTGGTCGCCGTGCAGATGGCTGATGAACAGGGCGTCCAGGTCGAGCAAGCCGATGTGCTGCTGCAGTGCTCCGAGTGACCCGTTGCCCATGTCGAGCAGCAGTCGGAAGCCCGCCGCCTCGACGAGATAGGCGGAGCAGGCTGCGCCGGCGCGGGGGAAGCTGCCGGCGCAGCCGACGACCGTCAGCCTCACGCGAGCACGCCCTGCTCGACAGTGGCGATCTCGGGGCCGAGGAATCGCCGGCCGAGCCGGGTGAATGGCGCCGGATCACCCGTCGCGAGAAACCGGTGGACCGGCGGCCCGGCGCGGCCGGAGCGGGTCAGATCGGCGTGGGTAAGGACCCGGTACACGTCTTTCGCGGTCTCCTCGGCGCTGTTGATCAACGTGACGTCGTCGCCCATCACCAGGCTGATAACGCCGGCCAACATCGGATAGTGCGTGCAGCCGAGGACGAGGGTGTCCACGCCGGCCTCCTGCAACGGCCGGAGATAACCTTCGGCCAGGCCGAGGATCTGGCGGCCGCTGGTCACTCCGCGCTCCACGAAGTCGACGAAGCGCGGGCAGGCCACAGTCGTCAGGGTGACCTGCGGCGCAGCCTGGAAGGCATCGTCGTAGGCCTGGCTCGCGATCGTTGCCTGCGTGCCGATGACACCGATCCGGCCGCTGCGGGTGGCCGCGACTGCCCGACGCACCGCCGGCAGGATCACCTCGACGACCGGCACCGGATACCGCTCGCGGGCGTCGCGCAGGCAGGCCGCACTGGCCGAGTTGCAGGCGATGACCAGAATCTTGACCCCTTGTGCGGCCAGGTGATCCATCACCTCCAAGGCGTTGCGACGCACCTCAGCCAGCGGCAACGGACCGTACGGCCCGCGCGCGGTGTCCCCGACATAGAGCAGCGCCTCGTGGGGCAGTACGTCAAGCACGGCGCGGGCCACGGTGAGTCCCCCCACGCCCGAGTCGAAGATCCCGACCGGCGCGTCATCCACCCGCAGAGCCTACGCGGGTCCCCGCTTTGCCGGACATCCACAGCGGTGGCGAGTCCACAGCCGACGGAGATCCACCGAGATCGCTTCAGAACGGCGGCATCCTGTGCCCGTGGCCCAGGTGGCGTTGCACGAATCCTTGAGCGAGCTGCTCAGCATCCAGCACCAGGTTCTGACGCGGACCCAGGCCGGCCAGCACGGCATGACCGATGCGGCGCTCCGGGCCAGGCTCGACGCCGGCCGCTGGCAGCGCGTTCACCCTGGCGTTTACGCGGCTACGACCGGTCCGCTGACAAGTGCCGCTCTGCGCTGGGCAGCGTTGTTGGCCTGCGGGCCGGGCGCGGTGCTCAGCCACGCCACCGCGGCCGCAATGCACGGCCTGAGGATTCCCGCGGACCAACGCATTCATGTCACGGTGCCGGCAGAGCGGCATATCGTGGCGCCGTCCGGCGTCGTGGTGCACCGCAGCCGACGGCTCGCGGCCACCTCGCACCCGGCCCTCGCTCCGCCCCGCACCAGGATCGAACCAACCGTCGTCGATTTGATCGCCGGCGCCGGCACGCTGGATCGGGCCTTGTCCCTGATCGCGCAGGCGTGCCAGGGCCGCCTGACCACAGCCGGACGCCTCCAGGTCGAGGTCGCAGCGCGCCGCACCCTGCGCTGGCGTAGCGCTGTGCTCACGGCGCTTGCCGACGTGACGGCTGGCTCACACTCCCTGCTGGAGCTTCGCTACCTGCGCGACGTGGAAAGGCGTCACGGCCTGCCGCGCGGTGAGCGCCAACGCGCGGTACGCCGCGGATCGCGTCCGGAGTGGACAGACGTCGCCTACGACGCACATGCCACGGTGGTTGAGCTCGACGGGCGGCTCGGCCACGACGACCCGACAGAGGTTTGGCGCGACATGCGAAGGGACAACGCCGCGGTGGCCGCCGGCGAAGCGCCGCTGCGCTACGGATGGGCTGACGTGACCGGGCGCCCGTGCGCAGTCGCCGGCGAGGTCGGAGCCGTGCTCGCGGCCCGCGGCTGGAAGGGGCGGCTCCGCAAGTGTGGTGGATCTTGTGGGCTATAGCCCACACGATCCACCACAGTTCGATCGGCTAGGCCCAGAGTTGGCCTTCCAGGGCGGCCTCGGCCTCGGCCAGCGTGCCCGCGTAGGCGCCAGTCGAAAGGTACTTCCAACCGCCGTCGGCCACGATGAACGCGATGTCGGCCGGCTCGTTCCTGGCCGCCACCTCCGCGGCGACCGCCAGCGCCGCATGCAGGATCGCGCCGGTGGAAATGCCGGCGAAGATGCCCTCCTGCTCGACCAGCTCCCGGGTGCGGCGCAGCGCATCGAGCGGGCCTACGGAGAAGCGCCGGGTCAACACCGTCTCGTCGTAAAGCTCCGGTACGAAGCCCTCGTCGAGATTGCGCAGGCCGTAGACCAGCTCGCCGTATCTCGGCTCGGCGGCGATCACCTGCACGTCCGGCACCTTCTCCCGCAGGTACCGGCCGGCGCCCATCAGCGTGCCGGTGGTGCCTAGGCCGGCCACGAAGTGGGTGATCTGCGGGAGATCGCGGAGGATCTCCGGCCCGGTGCCCTCGTAGTGCGCGAGGGCATTGGCCGGGTTGCCGTACTGGTAGAGCAGTACCCAGTCGGGGTGCTCGCCGGCCAGCGCCTTTGCGATCCGGACCGCTTCGTTCGACCCGCCGGCGGCCGGCGAGAACTGCACGGTTGCGCCGTACATCTCCAGCAACTGGCGGCGCTCGATCGAGGTGTTCTCCGGCATCACGCAGATCAGCCGGTAGCCGCGCAGCCGGGCCACCATCGCCAGCGAGATCCCGGTGTTCCCGCTGGTCGGCTCGATGATGGTCGCGCCCGGGCGCAACCGGCCGGCGCGCTCGGCCGCGTCGACCATGTACAGCGCCGCGCGATCCTTGACCGACCCGGTGGGGTTGCGGTCCTCGAGCTTTGCCCAGAGGCGTACGCCGGGGCTTGGCGAGAGTCCCGGGCAGCCGACCAGCGGGGTCTCGCCGAGTGCGTCGGCCAGGGATTCGTAGCGGGTCATCGCACTCCGGCTCAGCCGCAGGCCCCGCCGGCAACCGCCGGCAAGATCGTCACCGAGTCGCCGTCCTTTACCGGTGTTTCCAAGGCCCCGGTGAAACGTACGTCCTCCTCATTGACGTAGACGTTCACGAACCGGTGCAGTGAGCCCTCGTCGGTGACCAGGCGGGAACGCAGTCCCGGGTGGTGCGCGTCGATGTCGGCAAGGAGGGCATCGAGAGTGGCGCCGGTTCCCGACACAGACTTCATCCCGCCGGTATGGCTGCGCAGGATGGTGGGGATGCGGACCTCGATGGACATGGGGCTCCCTCGTCGCGGCGGGACGGGATCAGCTGTGCTGTAGGGGCAACGCGTCGACCACCCGTACCTCTTCCTCACTGACCTGACCCTCCACGATCCGGTACGACCGCAGCTCGAAGGTCTCGGCGTCCCGGGTCGATACCAGGACGTAGTGCGCGTCGGGCAGGCTGGCGTAGGAAATGTCAGTCCGGGACGGATAGGCGGGGGTCGCCGTGTGGGAGTGGTAAATGACCACCGGCTCCTCCCCGCGGTCGTCCATCTCACGCCAGACGCGCAGCTGCTCCGTCGGCTCGAACCGGTAGAAGGTCGGTGACCGCTCGGCGTTCAGCATCTGGATCAGCCGCTCGGCGCGGTCGGTCCCGACCGGCCCGGCTATCACCCCGCAGGCCTCGTCCGGATGGTCGCGGCGGGCGTGGGCCACGATCGCGTCGGCCATCGCGGCGGCTATGACCAGCACGGCCCGAGGCTACCCGCCGGCCGACACGGCCTGGATCAGCGTCTCCTGCAACCAGCCCAGCCAGTCGTACACCGCCAGGGCGTAGGACCGCGGGCTGTCCGGGTCTGCCTCGATCTCGGCAGCGAGGTCGAGTTCCTCGGTGACCTGCAGCCGGGTGCCCAGCGCGAGCCGGACGTCGTTGAGGGCCCGCAGCCACACGTCCGCCGCGTCCGCGCCGGCGAGCACCACGTTGCCACCGCCGGCCGGGAGCGCGTCGAGTACGGCCTGAGCGTTGCGCACCTTCTCCGCCCGCAGCGACGATTCGGTCAGCCGGCGCAGCTCGCCGGCGGCCGCCGGGTCGTCGCGGTAGCCGTCGGGCAGCAGCCGGGCCAGTGCCGGGTCGGCCGGCGAGCCGGGTTCGGTCCCCATTCCGGCCAGCGGATCGTCCGTGCCGGCCTGCGGCCCACCGAGCAGATCGACCACGTCGGCCACGACCTGCCGCAGGACCCCGGCCTCGGCTGCGGAGAACCGGGCCGTGGGCCGGCCGGCGCGCCGGCGGAAGGCAGCGGTCACGCGTCTTGTTGCAGCGTCGCCCACAGGCCGGCCGCGTGCAGCCGGGCCACGTCGTGCTCCATCTGCTCCCGTCCGCCGGCGGAGACGACGGCCCGACCCTTGTGGTGGACGTCGAGCATCAAAGCGGTGGCCTTCTCCCGGCTGTAGCCGAACAGACGCTGGAAGACCAGCGTGACGTAGGACATGAGGTTCACCGGGTCGTTCCAGACGATGGTTACCCAGGGGGTGTCCCGCTGGCCGCGATCCGCCGGCGTCGTGACGGGGTCCAGGACCGGTGTGCTCACGGTCCCCATGGTGGCAAATAGGCTGGGCCCCGTGTCGGGCGCACTGCGGACGGACCGCTACGAGCTGACGATGCTCCAGGCAGCCTTACGGGACGGCACCGCCGATCGTCGCTGCGTGTTCGAGGTGTTCACCCGGCGGCTGCCCGAAGGTCGGCGGTACGGGGTGGTGGCCGGCACCGAGCGGCTCCTGACCGAGATCGCCGCCTTCCGGTTTACCAGTGCCGACCTGGAGTTCCTCGCGAGCCAGGGTGTGGTCGACGAGCGGACCTGCGGGTGGCTGGCCGACTACCGGTTCGGTGGCGACATCGACGGCTACGCCGAGGGCGAGGTCTACTTCCCGGGCTCCCCCGTGCTGACGCTCGAGGCCGGCTTCGCCGAGGCGGTCGTCCTGGAGACGCTGGTGCTGTCGGTGTTCAACTTCGACTCGGCTGTGGCAGCGGCGGCGGCCCGCATGGTGGGCGCAGCCGGGTCCCGGCCGGTCATCGAGATGGGATCGCGGCGGGCGCACGAGGACGCCGCGCCGGCGGCGGCACGAGCGGCCTACCTCGCCGGCTTCGCCGCCACGTCCAATCTGGCCGCCGGCGCCACGTACGGCATTCCGACGATGGGCACCAGCGCGCACTCGTTCACGTTGCTCCACGACAGCGAGGCCGGCGCGTTCCGGTCCCAGGTCGGCGCCCTCGGCGTCGGCACCACCCTGCTCGTCGACACCTATGACATCGCCGCCGGCATCCGCACCGCGATCGAGGTGGCCGGCACCGGCCTGGGCGCGGTGCGGATCGACTCCGGCGACCTGGCCGTCCTCGCCGTCCAGTCCCGGGAGCAGCTGGACTCGCTCGGCGCCACCGGCACCCGGATCGTGCTGTCCGGGGATCTCGACGAGTACGCACTCGCCGCACTCGCAGCCGCCCCGGTCGACGCCTACGGAGTCGGGACGTCCGTCGTGACCGGCTCCGGAGCACCCTCGGCCGGCTTCGTCTACAAGCTGGTCGAGGTCGATGGCCGGCCGGTCGCCAAGCGATCCGAGCACAAGGCGTCCCGCGGCGGCCGCAAAACCGCGGTCCGCCGGCACCGCCCCACCGGCACGGCAACCGAAGAGGTGATCATGTCGCGCGGCCAGCCGGTCGCTGCCGCCGGCGACCGGGCCCTTCAGGTGCCGCTTGTCCGCGTCGGCGCGCCCGTGTCCGGCCGCGCCTCGCTGGACGAGTCCAGGGCGCACTTGCGGCGGGTCATCGGGACCATCCCATGGGACGGTCTGAAACTGTCCAGAGGCGAGCCGGCGATACCCACGCTGTACGAGGAGGGCCGCCGGTGAGGCGAGCGCTGATCGTCGTCGACGTGCAGGTCGACTTCTGTGAGGGTGGCAGCCTCGCCGTACCGGGCGGAGCGGCGGTGGCGGCGGCGGTCACCGACCTGCTACGACGCAGCAGCTACGACCACGTGGTGGCCACCCGGGATCACCACGTCGACCCCGGAGGGCATTTCGCCGCGGACCCCGACTACGTGAACTCCTGGCCGCCGCACTGCGTCGTGGGCACGCCGGGGGTCGATCTGCATCCGGCCCTTTACCGGGAGCCGATCGAGGCGGTCTTCGACAAAGGCGAGCACGCGGCCGCCTACTCCGGCTTCGAGGGCAGCGCCGCCGACGGTGCCACCCTGGAGAGCTGGCTACGGGCCGCCGGCGTGGACGCGGTCGACCTGGTCGGCATCGCGACGGACTACTGCATACGGGCGACGGCACTCGACGCGGTACGCAGCGGGTTTGCCACTACCGTGTTGCTGGATCACACCGCCGGCGTGGCGCGGTCGACCACCGAGCACGCGGTGTCCGAGCTCCGGGCGGCCGGCGTGCTGCTGCGCTAGCCCCGGGCCGCGGTGAGGCGCACACTGGCGCCATGACCGCCGTGCGCCGGCTGCCGGTCCGCCGGGAGATGTTCCTGGACGTGCGCGGCCCCGACCGGGCGCTGCGGATCACGTCGCACCCGGAGGCCGGCGCGGTGGTGCTCTCGATCTGGCACGGCGACCGTTGCACCGCCAGCTTCCAACTCCCCGTGGAGGACACCGGTCGACTGATCAGCGCCCTGGCCAGCGGGCTCACAGATCAGCTGTTCGAGAACGGACATCAGCCCGGCAAGCCGGTCGGACCCGCGGCGGCCTCCGAGACCGCGTGAGTCGCGGCCGGATCAGCCGCCCACGCTGTGCGGCGAGGCGTGCTGCTCGGGCCGCTGCGCGGCTTGTGGATAGTGCAGGTCGAAGGCCGGCCGCTCGGAGCGGATCCGCGGCAGCTTGACGAAGTTGTGCCGCGGCGGTGGGCACGAGGTCGCCCATTCCAGTGAGTTGCCGAACCCCCAGGGGTCGTCGACGGTGACCAGCCGACCGGTCTTGTAGGACTTCACGACGTTGTAGAAGAACGGCAGCGTCGACGCCCCGAGGATGAACGATCCTATGGTCGACACGGTGTTCAGGGTGGTGAAGCCGTCGCTGGGCAGATAGTCGGCGATCCGACGCGGCATGCCCTTGGCGCCCAGCCAGTGCTGCACCAGGAACGTTGTGTGGAAGCCGATGAAAGTCAGCCAGAAGTGAATCTTGCCGAGCCGCTCGTCCAGCATCCGGCCGGTGAACTTCGGGAACCAGAAGTACACGCCGGCGTACGCCGCGAACACGATCGTGCCGAACAGCACGTAATGGAAGTGCGCGACGACGAAGTACGTGTCCGAGACGTGGAAGTCGATCGGGGGTGCGGCCAGCAGGACGCCGGTCAGGCCACCGGCCAAGAAGGTGACCAGGAAGCCCAACGCGAACAGCATCGAGGTCTCGAAAGAGATCTGGCCGCGCCACATGGTGCCGATCCAGACGAAGAACTTGATCCCGGTCGGCACCGCGATGAGGTAGGTCATGAACGAGAAGAACGGCAGCAGCACCGCTCCCGTGGCGAACATGTGGTGCGCCCACACCGTCATCGACAGCGCGGCGATGGCGATGGTCGCGCCGACCATGCCCTTGTAGCCGAAGATCGGCTTGCGGCTAAAGACCGGGATGACCTCGGAGATGATGCCGAAGAACGGCAGCGCGACGATGTAGACCTCCGGATGGCCGAAGAACCAGAACAGATGCTGCCAGAGCAGCGCTCCGCCGCTGCCGGGGTCGTAGATGTGCGAGCCCAGATGCCGGTCGGCTTCCAGCGCCAGCAGCGCGGCGGCCAGGATCGGGAACGCCATCAGCACGAGGAGGCTGGTGACCAGGATGGTCCACGTCAGGACGGGCATCCGGAACATGGTCATGCCCGGCGCCCGCAAGGTCAGGATCGTGGTGACCATGTTGACCGCGCCCAGGATGGTCCCGAGACCGGACAGGACCAGCCCCACGATCCACATGTCTGCGCCGGCGCCCGGCGAGTGAATGGCGTTGTTCAGCGGCGCGTAAGCGAACCAGCCGAAGTCCGCGGCACCGCCGGGGGTGAGGAAGCCGGCCATCACGATCGTGCCGCCGAACAGATAGAGCCAGTACGACAGCGCGTTGAGCCGGGGGAAGCTGACGTCGGGCGAGCCGATCTGCAGCGGGATGACCAGGTTGGCGAAGGCGAAGACCAGGGGGGTCGCGAACAGCAGCAGCATCACGGTGCCGTGCATCGTGAACAACTGGTTGTACTGCTCGTTGGAGAGGAACTGCAGCCCCGGCCGGGCCAACTCGGCCCGCATCAGCAACGCCATGATGCCGCCCACCGCGAAGAACGCGAATGACGACACCATGTACAGCGTCCCGATTGTCTTGTGGTCCGTCGTACGCAGCAGGCGCGACAGTGTGGAACCGCGGACCGGCTCGTGCACGGGCCAAGGGCGGGAGACGATCGGGGTGGGCGCAATCGTCACGAGCGCTCCTCCTGGCCGGTTTGGTCAGACGGCGATGAGGCGAGCGAGCCGCCTCGGTTCGCCACT
This sequence comes from Actinomycetota bacterium, assembly GCA_030948385.1. Taxonomy (GTDB): domain Bacteria; phylum Actinomycetota; class Actinomycetes; order Mycobacteriales; family QHCA01; genus QHCA01. The sequence goes on along the minus strand of JALZAK010000035.1, from coordinate 17,225 downwards.
CTAGCCGGTGACTTCGAGACTGCGCCGGTCGAACGCCGACCCGCCCGTTTCCGCCCGAAAACTGTCGTAGGGAGACAGGTTTATTGGCCACAGAGAGAGGTATACTGCGCCTGGGCAGGCGATCTGCCCGGCCGGGCGTACCGGCTCCGCTCTTGAGGAGGTGTGGGCAATGCTTCTGCGGTTCGACCCCTTCCGTGACATCGATCGGCTCGCCGACCAGTTCTCGTCATGGCAGGGACCGCGCTCGTTCCCGATGGACGTCTACCGCGCCGACGACCACTACGTGGTGCACTTCGACCTGCCCGGTGTTGATCCCGGCAGCGTCGACCTGAGCGTCGAGAACAACATGCTCACCGTCGAGGCGCAGCGCTCCACTCGCGCCGAGGACCAGGGTGAGGCCATCGTGCTCGAGCGGCCGACCGGCACCTACCGCCGGCAGCTCGTGGTCGGCGACGGGCTGGACACCAATGCGGTGACGGCCACCTACGACGAGGGCGTGCTGACCGTGACCATCCCGGTCCACGAAAAGGCCAAGCCACGCAGGATCGACATCTCGCGGGCCGACTCACCCAAGGTGATCGAGGGCGAATCCCAGCACAGCGCCGTCGGCTCCGGCGCGACCCGCTGAGCAGAACCGGCCGTGACCGGTGAACCTTGAGCGGTCACTCGACGATCGCGACCATCCCCTCTACACCATCGGTCAGGCGGCCGAACTGCTCGAGGTCGAGCCAGGCGTGCTCCGCCGTCTCGAGGACAGCGCGGCGATCGCATCGTCGCGCTCCTCGGGACGGCACCGCCGCTACAGCCGGCATCAGCTGGAGCACGCCAGGCGGATCCTGGACCTGGTGGACGAGGGCATGTCCGCCGCCGGCGCACAGCGGGTGATGGATCTCGAGGACGAGAACGCTTCACTGCGGGCCCGGCTCGAACGGCCCGGTCCCCCAGCCGGCACGAAGAGGTCGTGACGGGGCACATTTCAAATTGGCGCCTGAGCGTCGCCCTCTGGAATGCTACGGTTACCGTACGTGGCGGGGCCTGCCCCAGTCCGAAGGGCATCCGCCGACGTGGCCTGCACACCGCCCAGCAATGCGCGCTTGATCGCGGAGGGGTCGGTCACAGCTCGTCCCGCAGGTCGGGCTAGCCGAGCCGGGGGCTCGGCAGCCGCACCGGGCAACCTCGGTGGAAGGGGGCGTATTCCCGGGTGCCACTAGCCTGCAGCAATGATCGATCACATCGGCATCCAGGTGGCCGACGTCGAGGCGTCGGTCGCCTTCTACCTGCGCACCTTCGCACCGCTCCCGATGCGCGAGCTGATGCGCTTCCCCGCCGGCGACAGCTTCGTCGTCGGACTGGGCGGCTCCAATGGGGTCCCCGACTTCTGGATGAGTCCGGCGGCCGGGCAGGAGTCCCGCGAGTTGCATCTTGCCTTCCGCGCTGCAGACCGCGCCACCGTCGACGCGGTGTACGAGGCTGCCCGATCGGCGGGCACGCAAGTGCTGCATGCACCGCGCGAGTGGCCCGAGTATCATCCGGGTTACTACGGGGTATTCCTCCGTGACCTCGACGGCCACAACGTTGAGGCCGTGTATCACGGCCAGTGACGCCCTGCGCAACCGCGGTGCGCCTAGACGGGAAGAGGTCCGCAATGTCGTCGAAGCGAATCAGGCGCTTTGTCCTCCTCGTGGTGGCAATCTGCACGGCCGGCCTCCTCGCCGCGGTTGGCGGCGCCGGCACCGCAGCGCAAGCCGCGTCCGCGTGCGCGTTGCGCAACCCCGTTGTCGCGAGCGGTGCCGACCCCTCTGTCTGGCTCGACAACGGCTACTACTACCTCGTGCAGTCCGACGGCAATCGCAGCATCAACCTGCGCAAGTCCGCCACCATCGGTGGACTTGCCACTGCGGTCGCCCGGGTCATCTGGACGTCCCCAACGGGCACTGACCACAGCGCCGAGACCTGGGCGCCGGAGCTGGAGAAGCTCAACGGCCAGTGGTACATCTACTTCGCCGCGGACAACGGCAGCAACTTCAACCACCGGATCTTCGCCATCAAGGCCCAGACGAGCGACCCGATGGGTGCCTGGTCCTGGGCCGGCAAAATCAGTGACTCGACCAACGAGTGGGCCATCGACCCCACGGTGTTCTACTACCAGGCCAGCTGGTGGATGCTGTGGTCGGGCACCGACCCGGGCAAGGGCGGGGCGGCTCCGCAGGAGATCTACATCGCTCACATGAGCGACCCCCTGCACATCGATCAGGACTTCCGGCGGCTGATCGCCAGCCCCGACCAGCCGTGGGAGACCGTAGGGGCAGCCATCGAAGAGGGTCCAGAAGCTTGGATCAGCCCGGGCGGGCAGCTCACGATCGTCTACAACGCCAGCGCCAGTTGGCTCGATGCCTACAGCCTCGGCGAGCTGGTCTACAACGGCACCGGCGCCCTGACCACGTACCTCTCGTACGCCAAGCGGGGTCCGGTGTTCAGCTCGGCGAACGGCGTGTACGGCACGGCCGGGGAGTCCATCCCCGTGCCAGGACCGAACGGCCACACGTGGAACATCTACCACGCGGACAGCCAATCCGGCGGCGGCTGGAACGGTCGGCACATTTACGCCGAGCCGATGACCTGGGCCGCCGACGGGACCCCCAACTTCGGCGTTCCTACCGGAGCTCGCACGTACGACGAGAACACCGCGGCCCCCTGCTGACTGCTCGGGTCCAGTGAGCAACTCGACACGCATGTGGGCCCGGAACGAGCTGTACGTCGATGTATGTCTCCTGGAGGACGGCAGTCTTCAGTTCGCCGGCCAGGACCTGAAGACGTTCGGCAAGGACGAGTACGAGTACGCCCTGACAGTGGCGCCGGGTGACATCTCGAAGGTGTCCGCCGCACTCGGCGGCAAGCCTGGTGATGACGTCATTGCACTGCTGGCCGCGAACGCTGAAAGGATTATCCAGACAGGAGAACTCGCCTGGCTCAGGTCCATCGGCATCGAACCGGGCTTCTGGTCGCGCATCAGCATGGACTGATGCAGTCACAGACCAGTCAGGTTTGCATGCGCCGGAAGAGCGGCGTTACGAAACGCAGCATCAGTGCCGCCCAGGTGAGGTGCGTCAACACGGGCGCCTGGATGCCGCCGGAAGCGCGTCGCTGCAGTGCAAACACCGAACCCATCGCGCCAGCAGCTAGCACGAGCGCCGGATTGCGAGTAACGGCCGTCGCCAAGCTGTAGGCGGCCGTAGACAGCACCACCGGGTGCCTGTCGCCGACCGCTGCGTACAGGGCGCCACGGAAGAACACCTCTTCGGCTGCACCGTTGGCCAGGGCGGTCAGCAGCACGAGCGTCCCGGATCCTTCCGCGGCGAAACGCAGGACGTCACAGAGAGCCTCGTTGAGCACCGGAATGCGCCGAGCGAGCAACGCAGCTCCGTAGCACAGCCCGAACGAGTAGACCCCGGTCAGGATCGGCGCGATGACGGGACGACGCAGTGTCTGGTCGGGGTCCTCCATCCACCCCAGGTGGAGCCGACCCGCAGCGAGACCGCCGGCGGCCCAGACGCCGGCCACGCTCAGCGTCGCGACGTAGAACTCCGGCGAACCCGGACGGGTGGACAGTGAGAGCCCGAGCAGGCTTGTGCCCACGACGGAAACTCCCGCCACGACCCAGCGCCGGCGCGCGAGCTCGGCCTCGGTCTCGCGGTGGTCGCGAGGCACTCTTTCCATCAGCCACGACGGCAGGTCGACCAGCGCCTTCATTCGGGGTGCCGCGGGCATCAGGGGAGCCGCCTGGCCCTGGCCCGCTCACCGAGGGCATACAGCACTGCCTGGTCGTAGTCCATTGGCTCGAAGGGGATCAGGCTCCTGATGCTGTCGTCACGAACGATGACCTCATTGATCATCGAGTCGATCAACGAACGTCCCGTGCGCGTGTCGACGCTGGTCACCAGGGACAGCCATCGGGAGGACAGGCTGGGCGTGAGCAGTGGCACGGGAAGGACAAACATATGCCGCCCCTCGATCGCGGCGACCCGACGCAGCATCTCAACGTACTGAAGGATTTCCGGGCCGCCGATGTCGAAGCTGCGCGACGACGTCTGCGGTGCCGTGAGGGCTCCGATGAGGTAGCGCACCACGTCGGGCAGAGCGATCGGCTGAGTGCGGGTGCGCACCCACCGCGGCGTCACCATGAGCGGGAGTCGCTCGACGAGCTGGCGAGTGAGCTCCCAGGAAATCCCACCGTGGCCGACGATGATCCCGGCTCGCAGGGTGGTCACGGTAACGCCGGCAGAGCCGAGCAGCCCCTCGACCTCGCGGCGGCTGCGCAGATGCGCCGACAGATCATCGGCGTCGTCACCGAGTCCCCCGAGGTACACGATGCGGCCCAGTCCAGCATCTGCGGCGGCGCGACCGAAGGCGCCGGCGGCGTCGGCGTCCACTCTCGCGAAGTCAGGCGTATCCAGGGAATGGACCAGGTAGTACGCCGCGTCACAGCCTTCACACGCAGCTCTCAGGCTGCTCTCATCGGAAACATCCGCGCCCACGGCGGTGCCGGCGCCACGGTAACCGGAGGGGTGGCGAGTCATCGCCCGAACCTCGTGGCCATCCGAGACCAGAGCGGGGCAAAGGCGACTGCCGACGAAGCCCGAGGCGCCCGCAACCACTACCCGCATGGATCCACCTTGTCAGTAGGACGGGTCATTGGGTTGCCGCCTCAGTACTGCGCTTGTCTGGCGTCTGCGGCGATGCGCCGGACAACCGTTGCGGCCGGTCCGGCGGCGATGTGACGCCAGCCCAGTCCGGCCCAGAAGTTGGGCATACTGGTGTCGCCTGCCTGGGTGGCCGCACTGCGAAGCGGCCGGGTGAGGTGGTGCACCTCCGGATATGCCTGCGGGGCCTGCCCGGAGTGGTCGAGTGCGAATCGGTTTGCCAGCCCACGGGCAAAGCGTCCGGTGTAGGCCCGGGTGAGGATCGTGTCGGGGTAGCGACCATCCAGCAGCACCTGCCGGTGTAGGGCCGACGTCCCCGCCTCCGGCGTACAGAGCAACGCAGTGCCGATCTGGACGGCGATGGCGCCGGCGCCGAGCACCTCGGCGGCGTCGCGTCCGGTCATGACGCCGCCGGTACCGATGAGCGGCACGTCGGTGCGCCCGCGAATCTCGGCGAGGATCGACAGTAAGGGTCGGGAATTCGCGGCGAGATCAGCGAAGCCGGCCTGGTGTCCGCCGGCCTCGGTGCCCTGCACAACCAGCAGGTCCGTGCCGGCGTCTGCCGAGATCTGGGCTTCGAGCACCGACGTGACGGTGACTGCGACCTGCACACCCGCACGATGTAGCCGGTCGATGACCTCGGCGTCCGGGCAGCCGAAGGTGAAGCTGACCAGATGGACGCCGCTTGTCGCGACGACCTCCAACTTCGCGTCGTAGCTGTCGGCATCCCACCGTGGCTCGCCTAGACCGACACCCATGCGCTCGACGTCGGGTTGTAGCGCTTCTGCGTAGGCGGCGATCTCCGTGCGGTCGCCTGGTTCGGAAGGTACGAACAGATTCACGCCAAATGGCGCCTGGCTGAGCATGCGTGTTGCCGCAATGGCCTCGCGCAGGCCATCCGCAGATAGGTATCCGGCGGCGACGAAACCGTAGCCACCCGCAGCCGCCACGGCGGCTGTCAGCGCCGGCGTGTTCGGCCCACCCGCCATGGGGGCTTGGACGATCGGCAGCTCACTCGGCAGGCTCACAGCCCCAAGTGTCACTCATCGCGCGACAGTCCAGATGGGGCGGCGGCGTTGGCTCAGCGCTCTTCAAAGCCGAGCCTGGTAGTTGTGGCGCTCATACGGCTGTTCGGCGCCGGCGTCGGACCAGCGCGCCCACCCCGGCTGTGACTCCGGCGGCCGCGGATGAGCGGGAGCGCATCGCCCGGGAGTTGCATGACGTGATCTCACACGGGGTCGGCTTGATCGTCGTCCACGCGGGTGCGGCGGAAGCGCATCTGATGCGCAACCCTCTCACCGCTGCTGGGTCGCTGCGGCGAGTGCAGGATGCGGGGCGAGACGCGGTCGACGACCTGCGCCGGATGCTGGCCGTACTCGATGCACCGGTTGGCGAGCCGTCTCCTCCGCAACCGTCGCTGGAAGCCTTGCCGCTCCTCGCCCAAGAAAGCTCAGCTGCCGGCTCCCCAACGACTGTGACTGCTAGAGGCACTCACAAATGCGCGGCGGCACGCACCCGGTGCGCCGATCGACGTGCGTATCGAGCATTGTCAGACCTCGCTTGTTGTCCGCGTCCGCAACGGACCCCCGGCCGGCGCGCCGCGGGGCGGCGGGACCGGACGGGGACTGCCCGGCATCCGCGAGCGAGCTGCACTGTATGGCGGTGACGTCGAAGTCGGACCGACGGCAGACGGTGGCTGGCAAGTGCTGATCGCGGACGACCAGGCGCTCCTGCGCGAGGGGGTCCGCCTCATCCTGGAGGCACAGGAAGACATCGAAGTGGTGGCGGAGGCTGGAGATGGCCGCGAGGCGATCCGCGCCTGCGCTCAGTCACGCCCGGACGTCGTCCTGATGGACCTGCGGATGCCCGGCCTCGACGGCATCGACGCCACGGCTGAGGTTGTCGCCACCCGCGACGCTCCGCGGGTAGCGATGCTGACGACGTTCGACCGGGATGCCGACCTCCATGCCGCGTTGCGCGCCGGCGCGAGCGGCTTCCTGCTCAAACCGCTGCCGCTGCCGACCTGGTCAGCGCCGTCCGCGCGGCGGCCGCCGGCGACACCCCACTCGCACCTGATATCGCTCGGCGGCTCGCGACCGAATTCGCCCGCCGGCCGGCGCCGAGTGAGGGAAGGCCCGCTGCATTCGCGGAGCTGACCGAACGAGAGCTCGACGTGCTTCGGCTGGTGAGTCGCGGGGCATCGAATGGCGAGATCGCGGCCGCGCTGCTACTTGGGGAGTCGACGGTCAAGACCCACCTCAACCGCATCTTCACAAAACTCGCCGTTCGCGACCGGGCCCAGGCCATCGTCATGGGGTACGAGACGGGCCTCGTCCGCCCGGGCGAGTAACGACGCTGACAGACGCGAGGCCTTGCCCGTGATCGTGGCGCTCGCAATGATGGGTGGTCCTCGGGCTACAAGCCATCGATGACAAGGAGTGGGGACATGCGGGTCATAGCGCGCATCATTATCCCGGTGGACTCGGGCAACCGGGCCATCCAAGAAGGCACTATCGGCACGCTCATGCGGACTGCAGCTGAACAGTGGAAGCCTGAGGCGATGTACTTCACGACTTTCGACGGCAAACGGAGTGCGTTGATCGTCTTCGACCTGGCGGACCCCTCGGACATCCCGGCTTTCGCCGAGCCGTTCTTCAGCAAGCTCAATGCCCAGGTCTTCCTGGACCCGGTGATGAACGCTGAAGACCTTCGTCATGGGCTTAGCCGACTCGCCTGACAGTAGCTGGCAGCTGACTCCTGCCAGACTGACCGGGTGCTCCGCGAGTACGAGCCGCCGACGCCGGAGATCCTGCAGTGGGTAGCACGCCACGTTCACCCGCGCGCCCGGGTGACCGCGGTCGCGCCCTTGCCGGGCGGGATCACCGCAGACATGGACCGAGTCACCGTCGATTCCCCGACCGGGCTCGGCGACGTGGTGCTGCGCCGCTGGCCGGACGAGGAATGGGCGGAGGGCCTGGTGGCACGCGAGGCCTCCGCGCTCGCCGCCATCCGCGACCGCGGAGTACCTGCCCCCCAACTCCTCGCGATGGATGAGGACGGCGCCGAGACCGGGGTGCGATGCACGCTGACCTCGGCGCTCCCCGGGCAGCCGGACTTGTCCCCGGCGGACCTGCAGTCCTGGCTGGGTCAACTCGCCGCCACGCAGGCCGCGATCCACGCCGTACCCGACCACCCGCAGATCCGGTGGGAGGGTTGGTATGACGACGGCGGTTCACTGGACTGGCTGGCCGACCGCGGCCTGCGCGACGCCGCCCGCGAGGCCGCATCGGGGCCGCTGGTTGAGGAGGAGGTGCTGGTCCACGGCGATTACCAGCACTTCAACGTGCTGTGGCGCAACGGTCGACTCAGCGGCGTCGTGGACTGGCCGAACGCGGCGACCGGCAACCGGGGCAGCGACGTCGGTCATTGCAGGCTCAACTTGGCGGTGCTCTTCGACAGCCGGACAGCGGCGGACTATCTGCTGATGTACGAGCGTGCTGCCGGCGTCCGGGTGGACCGGCGGGCTGACCTGCGCGCGTTGCTCTGCTTTGACCTTGACTGGCAGCGCTTCATCCCGCGCCAGGTCGCCGGGCGGGCTCCGCTCGACGTGGCCCGGATGCCCGGTCGAGTTGCCGCGGCGATCCGCTGCTCATTGGACGGGATCGGCTAGCCAGCCTGAGAGCCCGGCCGGCCGGTCAGACGCCGTGAAGTCGCCTCAACCAGGTATTCCATCCGGGGACCAGCACGGCAGTGCGGGCCGCCATTTCTGCCACCATCATTTCGGCGGTCTGGTCCGCCGTCATGGCGGATGTATCAAGCCACCACGCGACATCGCCGAACTCCCGCTTCATGTCTGCCTCAAGTCTTTCGTACCCGTCGAACTCGAACTGGTGCTCGGGGTCGCGCCTGGCGTTGCGGTACTTGCACGTCACGATTCCGGGAGCGAGGACGACGAGCCGGACCGGGCGCGGTGACCTGAGCGCGAGGCAGAAGTCCAGTTCGGTGCGGTCGGCGAGCACGGTGTCCATCAGCACGGTGAAGCCGAAGTCGATGAAATTGTTCGCCAAGCCACACAAGTTTCGGTTGCACAGCTCATCCTGACGAAGCGCTTCCTCGGTCGGCTTGTCCAGAAAGGACACGGATCCGCTACCGATCATGGCGTTGACAGTGTCGCCTCCGACCTGCGCCGCGCGAGGTAGTAGCCGAGCGACGAGTGCGGTGATCGTCGTTTTCCCCGCTCCAGGCATTCCCGTGACGATCACGCAACCTGACACCTCGCCGGTGGTCACATCACCTGACCCTTCCAGGCTCAGTGGGTGCCGGCAATCCGTTACCCGCCGGGACCATTCGGCGGGATGCCGTGCACCCGCAGGCCAGCTGCGTACCCCCGTCTTGGCAAAGATCGACTTGGGGTGGTCCTGGACGCACTGATGGCCCTGGGCGCCCATGATCGCGATCGGACCGGCAGCGCGGCGTATTACGTCCGGCGCCCCTTGCGGAAATACAGAATCGGCGCGACGCCGACGGTGTTGAGAAGGATGATGGCGACCGCCCACGCCGGCTTCGAGCCTCGCACCTTCTCGGCAGGTCTACGTGCTAAGTCGGCAAGGGCTGCACACTTGAGCACTCCCTCGACCGCAGCGCCGATGAGGATGAGCTGCCGAGCGTGTGGACTGAGGTCATGCCACTTCCTGCTCACGCTCTTACGCTGCCAGCGCGGTTCGCCGAGCGCAACGCTCACGGACCGCGCGTGTCATCCCACGCGGCCTCGGCGGACCCACCCATTGCAGAACGCGACAAGGATTGGCCTCGTTCACTGGATAGCCGACGACAACGGACTGTCCCAATGGACGCCTACCAGCTGTCGCAAGCGGTCGAATCCCCGCTGGTCAATGTCTGCGACACCAACTACACATCCGTAGCCGACATCGGCAAGAGGTCGCTGCCTGAACGCGCCGGCGCGCTTGCCGGCGTGCACGACAAGCTGCGGGATGTGGGTCCGCGCATACGCCGCACAGCGGCGCTGAGAAGTCTCCCCCTTGACAGCTTGGCGGCGATCAAGTGGTCAACCGCCGTTGGTGACGCGCCGCACTTTCTCGGGGTCCGCGCCGAGTCGGACGTATAGCCGGGCCCATGCATTGTCCGTGGGATTGGCCAGCTTCTTGTCGCAGTATGCCTTGTCGCCGTTGGCGTTGTAGTAGCGCAGCATCCGGAGGATCTTGCCGGTATTTGCCTTGCTTCCGCTGGTGTAGTCACTGTCGGGTGGCGCGGTCTGGTGCACCATGCACGTGACGGGTTTGTCGCCTTGAGCGTTGAAGCCTCGCGGCCCAGTCCTGGACCCGGCGCCCCCGCACCCCGCGAGCACGGCCGCGGCCACCACGGCCACCGCTAGCTTCCAAGAGTCGCTGTCACGGCGTCGGGTGGTCAGGGTCATAGCAGGGGGACCAGCCCGCGGACAGCCAGCCCGATCCCGACGACCAGGACAAGAAGGGCGGTCAGTACCGGTGCCGCGCCAGCGAGCCGGCTGGTGAGCGCGCCGAAACGTCCCGACACTGCGGTGTCGAGCCGCCCCCGCAGGTGCACCAGGAGCAGGCCGGCGGCGGTCAGCGTCGCGGCCATGCCGAGTCCGTAGCCGATAACCAAGAGCACTCCGAACAGCGTGCGACCGGAGCCGACCGCCGCCAGCAGGACCACCAGCGCGGTCGGGCTAGGGACCAGACCACCCGCGACACCCATGCCCACCAGGCCCCCACGGCCCAACGGCCCGTCGGGGTGTCCATGTCCAAGTCCGTGCTCGTGGCCGTGGTCATGTCCGTGCTCGTGGCGGTCTCCGCCCCGGTGACCGTGACCGTGCTCGCTGCCGGCGACCGCGCCGACCAGCATCGGCATCCTCGGATCGGGAGTGCGATGTTCGCGTGCCCTGCGGCTCCGCCACGCCGAGTGCAGCAGGCCGACGCCGATGCCGGCGATCAGCAGTCCGCTCGCCACGCCGAGGTAGCCGAGCACCGTCTCCCCCGCGAGGCTGGCCACCAGCGTGAGCAGGAGCCCCAGCAGGAGCACGCCGCCGGTGTGGGTGGCGGTCACGGTGGCTCCGACGGTCACCGCGTCACGCACGGAGCCCCGCCGGCCGGCAATGTAGGCCGCCATTACGGTTTTGCCGTGACCGGGCAGAGCCGCGTGAGAGGCGCCGAGCACCAGTGACAGCAGCACGGCCAGGAACCCGATTGCGGGGGTCAGATGGTGGGAGCCGACCAGTGAATTGAACCGCGTCGACATCCCGTCCAGAGCCCGGGCTATCGGGCCGGCGACCGGCAACGCCGCGACCTTGCCGTACGTTGAGGTGCCTGGTCCCGGAATCACCCGCAGGACCGCCGACCGGACGTCCAGCGGCGAGCTGAGCAGGTCGTTCGGGTAGTGCCTCAACTCCGCGCTGACACTGTGGAGTGGCACCGGGGACCGCTCCAGCCGCACGCCGTCACTCCGGGCGGTGATCTCGTGCCAGCCGACCCTGTCGGCGCGGAACCCGTCCGTCACCGAGACCGTCGTCGCCGCGTTGAGATCGGCCGCCGCCACCAGCCGGCATTCCAGCCGGCTGATTTTCAGGCCGCCTGCGCCGGGACGGTAGGTGAAGCTGGCGTCGGCGACGGACCAGGAAAGGCTCCGCCCGTCGATGCGGAGCCGCACCGCGCGCTCGACCAGGCCGCACTCGCGCTGTCCGTACGACTGCCGCTCGACGCTGGTGACCACGCCGTTGTGATCGCGGTCAACGCTGGGCTGCTCCTGGAGGGTTGGGATCTCAGCCGTGTCGACGACCGCCCGATCCTCGACCCGATCGCGGAACAGCGTCAGCCCGTCGTAGTGGTTGACCGTGAAGTTGCCCAGCGGGTGAGCGCTGGCCGTACCCGACCCGACGCCGAGCGCCGCTGCGACGGCGGCGGTCACGACGACCAGCCGACGCAGCGCCCTCCTTCGGCTCGTCACGGCGTTCCGCCCAGCGAAACCAGGGACTTGCGCGCGACCGGTGCCTGCAGCGGCGAGAAGTAGGGGTTGAAGTGAACCGCCTGGGCAAGGTCGCGCCGGGCGGCATCGCGCCGACCCAGGCCCAGCTCGATCATGGCGAGGTGGTAACGAAATACGGCGTTGCGCCAGCCCAGCCGGTTGGCCTGCTGGGCGTAGGAGAGGGCCTCGGCGTCGCGGCCGGCCCGATGCAGCGCCCAACCGAGAGCGTCCGCGACGAGGACGCTGTGCCGCCGGCCCCACTCGGCCCTCCCGTGCTGGACGGCCGCGGCCGGCGAGCCGTGGTCGGCTTCGAACAGAGCTGACGTCAGGTCGTCGATCACGCCATTCGCCTTGAACAGTTGTTGCTCGATGCCCAGCAGCCGGTACTGCTGGGCAGCTTCGGCCGTACGGCCCAGCGACTGCAGCAGTTCGCCGTACTCCAGCAGATACTGCGGCTGAGGCACCCGGCCGGTGACGGTTGCGTAGTCGCGCACGGCCGCGGGGGTATCGCCACGAGCCGCCTCCGCCTTGGCCCTCCCGGCCAGGAGCGGATCGTAGGCAGGGTCCGCCTGCAGTCCCAGCCGGTACTGGGTGGCCGCTGCGTCGAGGTTTCCACCGTTGAACGCCAGCTCGCCCAGGTAGTAGCGGCAGAACGCTACGTCGGCCGGATCTGAGGCTTCCCCTAGCGCCCGCTGCAGTGCGGCCATGGCTTGATCGACCAGGCCACGTTCCTCGAAGTCGTAGGACGCTCGCGTGTACGCGGGGATGCCAGGGTGCAGGTCGAGCATCTTCTGCAACGCTGCCCGGGCCGCCGGGTAGTCACCGAGCTGGGTCAGCGCGTCGTTGAGCACGCCGTAGACGCTGGTGGAGTAGGCGTTGACGGCCTGGGCCTTGTGGCCCCAGGCAAGCGCAGCGGTGAAGTCGTGCCGGGCGTTAGCCAGCGCGCCCATGCCTGTCAGTGCCTCCCAGTTGTCGGCGTGGTTCAGCGCCAGCGACCGCTTGAGCGCTCCCTCCGACTTGGGGTAATAGGACGGGTCGCCGGTGATGCGGCCCTGCTGGACATAGGCGGCGCCCAGCTCGGCCCATGTCCGGTAGTCCTTCGGCGCCTCTCGCAGCCGTTGCTGCGCCCGGACGATCGCCACGCCCAGAGCGCCGCCGCCGACGACACCGGCCGGTGCGACGCTCAACGACCCGGGGTCCATGTCGCGTTTGCCCTGCTGGTAGACGATGGCGCCCACAATCACGCCGAGAAGCAGCGCAACTGCTGCGGTCGCCGCGATCGGGAGTCGCAGCCGTCGCACGTCAGCCCCCCGGAGACAGGGTGGCGTAGGCGACGAAATTGCTGAGGTAGCTGCGGTGGCTCCGGTCGAACACTCCGGTGCAGGTGATCAGCCGCAGTTCGGCTCGGGAGCTGGGGGCGTACACCTGTTTGTCGGGGAACGCGTTCTTGGGGAAGACCGCCGTGCGATAGACGCGGAAGGTGAGGGTGACGCCGTCGATCCGGCGGACCCGCACCCTGTCACCCACGGCGAGCTCCTTGAGCCGGAAGAAGACGGCCGGCCCCCGGTAGGAGTCGACATGGCCGACGATAAGCGCCGGCGGGCCCCCCCGAGCGCCGGGGGCAGGGCCTTGGCTGTACCAGCCGGCCAGCGCGAAGTCGCCCGGGACCTGAAGGGTGCCGTCAGGGTTGAGCCCGAGATCCACCAGCCGCGAGCGGACACCGATCTTGGGGATCGCCACCTCGCTGGGCGGCAGGACGGGCAGGTCCGCCGGCGTTTTGGCAGCCGCGACCGGCGTGCTGGCCCGCGCGACAGGCACCGCCGGCGGCGCCGCCTCGACCGCCTGCAGAACAGGAACCCGCGGCGGTGCAGTCGGATGGAGGACCTGCCCCAGGACAAGAGTGAGAGTCACCCCGAGAACCAGTCCGGCGGCCACCAGGCCCAGCAGCCGCCACCACCGGCGGGGGCTGCTGGCGGACGGGACCCGCTCGGTCCCGCTAGGTGGCTGCAAATCGGTCATCGTCGTGCTACCTCTCCCGGTGGATGAAACCGCGCTGTGCGGCGCGGCCCAGCGAGGGGGCCACGCCGCACAGTCCCGGACTAGGCCTGACGGCCGGACGGGCCGGGCTCACGACGACGACGCAAGAACGCAACGCCGGAGCCGAGAATCAGCACGACCAGCACCGTGGTCAGGGCCGGTACGAACCCCCGGGCACCGCCGGCGCTGCCGCCGACGCCAGTCGCCACCCCACCATTGGGCATGACCGAACCGCTGGAGCTAACGCCACCCGCCTGGTTGACAGCTGCGGTGTGCGGCAACGCAACGTAGGGGAACGTCGCGGAGAACGCCGAGTCGTTCACGTTGACGCCGTCGCCGGCGGCGAGCGCCGGCACGATCTTGCCGGTCTGCGCGGCCCCTTCCAGTGCCTGCAGCTCGATGTCGACCACGTCGTCGGTGAGCCGGCGGCCGTTCGGGAATCCTTGGAAGTCCTTGGCAAGGACACCCAGACGGCTGGGGCTCCGGGTGACCGGAACGGCCATGTTCAGCCGCAACTCCTCCGCCGGGACGAAGCTCTTCGCAACGACGTCCTTATTGAGCACCTGTGAGTTGAGGTCGGCCTGGATCGGCGCCTTGGAGCCGTCCAGTGTGGGCGCCTTGGTGGCGATGCCAGTCAGGAAGATCTCCACCAGGTCGTTGCGCGGAGTCGCCGGCGCCTTCAGGCCGTAGATCGACTGGATCAGCATGGGCACCTCAGGGCTGGTGACCCGGGCGACGACCGGCTTCACAGTGTGGTCGGCACTCGGCGGGATCGAGTTGAACGCATCCTTCAGCCCGGCGGGGACGATGACCTCGTTGATCAGGGGGTTTCCCAGCCGCGACACCTGAACCTGCGCGCCGGTGGGCGTGGCCTTGCCCGCGGACAAGGTCAAGGTCTGCTTGTTGGTGGCGCTCCAGACGCCGATGACCGGGTTGCGGGCGGCGTCACCCTTCAACGCGAGCGCACTCTTGGGGACCTGCAGCGCGATTGTGTTGACGTTGTAGCCGGCGAGCGTGTCGTGCCCGCTCTCCTTGAGGTTCGCCCCGTACAGCAAGTCGAAGACCCGAAGGTCGAGGAAGAACGGGTCATCAGCCTGACCGGCGAAGGTCTTGAGGCCCCCGACGGACTTGATCGCCTGGTCGCGCAGGCTCGCGTAGTTGGGCATCGAAGCCTTGCCTACGTCCGACGGGGCCGCAACGCCCGTAGTAAGCGTCTTGGCCACACCCCCCCTGATCTCCTGCAGGGTGTAGGTCTGCTGGAACAACAGGTGCGGGTCGTCGAGGGACGTCACAGGTCCGTTGTTGTACAGGAATGTGCTTGTGCTCCGCTTGTCCTGGTCGGCGAAGACCCAGCGGTAGGTGACATCCGCGACGCCGTCGCCGTTGTTGTCGATGTTGATGTCATATTGGGCACCCGGCTGGAACGGGTAGAAGTTGGGGCCGCCGTTTGGGTCCTCGAACGGGATCCAATTGGCGATCAACGTGACGCTGTCGGTCTTGTCGGGGCTGGTGAACGCGTAGACGTCGGTGTTGTCGACTTTCGGTTCACCGGCGATCAGCGGCGCCTCCCGGTGACTCGAAGCGTTCGCGACCCCGGCGCTCCCGATGAAAGCGCCGGTGACGGCCACCCCGGCCGCCGTAGAAACCGCCAACGCCCTCCGCAGTCGTGACTGTGTCCTTGTACGCATACCTGATTCTCCTCCTGGTTTGAGAGAACATGTCTCAGTCACGTCGACCGAGCAGCCGGGCATGACCCGTGCGATCACAGCTGTTGTTCGCATCGGAGCCGGCCCTCGGTTCACGACGAGTTCATGGCGGCTGCCCTCTGCCGCGTCGGCCGCCGCGGCCAATAGAAAGGCGGCCCAGGACAGTGAACGTGCAGGCCGTGCAGTCCTGTCGCTGCGGTCTGTGGCGCGCGGTTGGGGTCCGCAGTGCCGAACGCACGAACACCCGCAACGGCTAACGGCAGCGGGTTGGGATACCCCCCACCCCCCCGGGGGGGGTATCGGCCCAGCGATCCCGAGGCTGCGTCAGGGCAGTTGCTTCCCGGACTGGCTGTTGGAGCACCAACGCAGGGCTGAGGTAGCGCTGGTCACGGTGGTGGCCACCTCATACGCATAGCGCACGTTGCTGCGGCCGGGCTGGTGCCCGGCGTGTGTGCATACTCGGCAACTGCGCAGCATGCTTAGCGTCGGCCGGCGAAGTCGTCGAGGGCGGTCAGCACCTCGCGCGACTGCCACATCCGGTTGCGCTTAAAGCCGGTGAACTCGGTCAGCACCTTCGCGTCGACAAGCGGGGCGATGGCTCGGCCTGCGTTGCCCGTCTCGATGCCGAGGTCGTTCGCAACGACTGTCGCGTCGATGACCGGCTGCCGGAGTAGGAGGTCGGCCAAGCGCCAGGCCGCTCCCCCGCGTCGGAACTTAATCTTGTCCGTCCAGCGCTGGCGAATATCGCGCGGATCGGCGACCAGTCGGCGCCCGTTCGCCGTAGCCGCGAACGACGCCTCGGCAAGACGCTCCACGATCGAGTGCGGTTCACCACGCCGATACAGGGTGAGCGAGTCGAAATACGCCCGGGTGTCGGTCAGCAGGCCGGCGGACACCGGGACGGTGACGTTGCGGGTCAGTCCGTGGCCGCGCAGCATTGCGTGGATCAACGCGCGGCCGGTGCGGCCATTGCCGTCAGCGAAGGGATGGTTCGTCTCGAACTGGGCGTGGGCGATGGCGGCCTGCGCGAGCACCGGCAGGTCCGTACGGCCGGAGAACCGCACCAGGTCGTCGATCAGCCCGGGCAGCGCCTCGTTGTCCTTGTCCCGGCCGGCGGCCTCCTTGGAGCGGATGACGTCGTCGAGCGCAGCGGTCTGGACGGGTTCGCCGTCGACCCTCAGCTGTACCGCATGCACGGCCAGGTCTGGGTAGCCGCCGGTGCCAGCAGGCTCAAAGGTCAGGTCGACGTCACCATGCGGAGTCCGCAGGTTCAGCGTCCGCACCCCGGCCGGCGCCTCAGCCGACGTGTCGAACGGCAGCCCAGCGGGCAGATCGTCGACACGGTTCCCGGCCCCGAGTTCGCGCGGCGCGGTCGCCAGCCGCGTCAGGTTCGCCGACCCGCTGTCGGGCGTGATGTCGATGTCATAGGTGGGTTGCTTCGCGCCGTACATGGCCGCGGCGTAGCCGCCGATCAGGACATAGTCGACCTGGTTCTTGTTGAGGACCTCGATGATGTGCCGCGCCTGCAGCACCGGGCCGGTCACGCTGTACCAGGGCCCCGACAAACTCGTCAACATCCGCGTCGGCTGCCGCCCGCTGTCCTCGGCGGTCATCTGCACGGTGAGTCCAGGACGTCGTCGTGATCGTCGGGTGGAGCTGAGGGGACTCGAACCCCTGACCCCCACACTGCCAGTGTGGTGCGCTACCAGCTGCGCCACAGCCCCTTGCAGCGTGGAGTGTATCGGCTTTCAGTTCAGCGAGGGATCGGGCGGGTAGTGGGCCA
>JALZAK010000002.1 GCA_030948385.1 Actinomycetota bacterium | reverse complement strand
CGGTGGAGCGACTGCGGGCCGGCGACCGGGCCGCCCGGGCGGCCCGTCGCTCGCCGGTGAACACGTCGACCCTGCCCGGCGTTACGACCGCCGCCACCCTCGCGTTGCTTCAGCGCGCGGCCCGCGACCGCCATCACATCTGGTTATCCTATGTGGACAGTTACGGAAACACCGCGTCACGGGTGGTCCAGCCGCTGTCCGTGGGTGGAGGGTTCCTTCGCGCCACCGACGACCGGACCGAGACGATGCACACGTTCGCGTTACACCGGATCACCTCAGCTGCTCAGGTCGACGACTCGCGACAGTGAGAGAGAATCAGCCCATGGGCATCGACTTTCACGACGGGAACCGCACCCTGCAGGATCGCTTCGACACGCGTCGCCTTGCGGACCGGATCGACGAACGGCTCGTTGACGACACCATCGATGACGAGGATCTCGCCTTCATCGAGCGGCGGGACATGTTCTTCCTGGCGACGGCCGATGCGGCGGGCCGCCCCACCTGCTCGTACAAGGGAGGCGAACCCGGGTTTGTCCGGGTCCTAGATCGCCATACGGTCGCGTTCCCCAGCTACGACGGCAACGGGATGTATCTGTCCGCCGGCAACCTGCTGGTCAACGCCGATGTCGGGATGTTGTTCATCGACTTCGAGGGGGGCCGACGGATGCGCCTGGACGGTGTCGCCAGCGTCGACTTCGAGGACCCGCTCCTGGCCGACTATCCGGAGGCGCAGTTCGTCATTCGAGTGCGCGCCAGAGCGGTCTACCCCAACTGCCCCCGCTACATCCACCGCTACAACCTGGTCCGGCGCTCGCGGTTCGTACCGCATGCCGATCGGGTCACACCGGTGCCGGAGTGGAAGCGCTACGACTGGGCGGCTGACGCGCTGGCCGAGCAGGATCCGGCCCGCGACCCGGGCGACCGGGAAGTGCTCGGTCGCTGAGTTGCGAGAACTCAGGTGGGCGGCCGGTTCTTGATCCGCCGGTCGCCGACAACGATGCTGACCACGAGCGCGGCTCCCCCGACCGCCGCCAGCAGGAAGAGCACCAGCGCGACCGCCGGGTAGCCGAGGATGCGGGGACCACCCGGCACCCGGGCCAGCAGGGCGGCACCGATGATCAGCGCGGCCAGGATCAGGCCGGTCACGATCCGGTTGGCCACCTTGTGCAAGCCGCCGAGCATCTCGGTCTCGTCGAACGCCCGGACCTTAAACTCGAACTGGCCGTCGCTGACGGCCTCCAGCGCCCGGTTGACCCGGCCGGGCAGCTGCTCGGCGAAGTCCCGGGCATCCATCAGCGTGCCGATCATCCCCGACAGGGACGGCCGGCTTCCGGCCCGCATGAGCTTCATCGCGTGCTCGCGCAGCGCCTCGGTGGGAGTGAAGTGAGGGTCCAGAATCCGGGCGATGCCGTCGAGGTTGAGCAGCGCCTTGCCCACCATGGTCAGCTCGGCCGGCGGCCGCAAGCCGCAGGATCCGCAGATGGTGGTGAGCTCGAGCACGACGCTGCCGGCGTCGAGGTTAGCGGCGCTCAGATCGGCGACCCGGCCCACCAGGTCGGCCACCTCCGCCTCGAAACGGCGCTTGTCGAAGTCGGGCAGCTGCACGGAGATCTCCGCCGAGATGCGCGCCACCTCCTCCCCCCGGCCCTCCGTGAGCGTCAGCAGCAGCCGGATCAGCTTGTCCCGCAAGGCCGGCGCCAGCCGGGCCACCATGCCGAGATCGAGCAGGCCGAGCCGCCCGTCCGGGGTCAGGAGCACGTTGCCCGGATGCGGGTCGGCATGGAAGAAGCCCTCGACCAGGACCTGGTCGAGGTAGGCCTCGAACAGCTCCCGGGCCAGGCCGGCACCGTCGAGCTCCAGCTGGCCGAGCGGACCGATTTCGGTCAGCTTGCGACCCCCGACGAAGTCCATCGTCAGCACCCGGTCGGTGGAGAAGTCGGCGTGCGGGCGAGGCACGACGATCAGCTCCCGATCGCGCAGGATCTCGCCGAGCCGGAGCAAGTTCGCCGCCTCCTTGCGATAGTCCAGCTCGTCGATCAGGGCGCGGCGGAACTGCTGTACCAGATCGCTCAGGGCGAAGCGGCGCCCCGCCTCGGTGTGCGCGTCGAGGAAGCCGGCGAGCTCCTCGATCACCTCCAGGTCGTCGGCTACCCGGCCGCGAACACCGGGCCGCTGCACCTTCACCACCACCTGCCGGCCGTCGCGCAGGACCGCCCGGTGCACCTGCCCGAGCGAAGCCGACGCGATCGGGGTGGCCTCGAACTCCTGGAAGGCCCGGGAAATCCGCACCCCCAACTCGGCGGTCACCACCGGCTCGATCTCGGCGAAGGGCACTGGCGCCACCGCGTCCTGCAGGCGGCTGAGCGCTTCGGTGTACGGCGCCGGCAGTAGATCGGTGCGGCTGGACAGCAGCTGGCCGAGCTTGATGAACGCCGGCCCGAGCGCCTCCAGGTCGCTGGCCAGCGCCTCGGCGTCCTCGGCTACCGGTGACGGGCCGTCCTCGTCCCTGAGCACGTCATCCAAGCCCGCCTGGGTGACCAGGTCGGAGCGGCCGTACTTGATCAGCAATCGGGCCACATCGCGGTACCGGCCGGCGTGCTTCGGCAGGGACTTCAACAACGCCATGGCGCTGATGGTCCCCCACCCGGCGGTTTCCCGGAAATACCGGGGACCCTGGGACACTGTCGGGGTGACCGACGGACCGCTCATCGTCCAATCCGACAAGACCCTGCTGCTAGAGGTCGACCACCCGCTCTCTGGGGAGGCGCGGCAGGCGATCGCGCCGTTCGCCGAGCTGGAGCGCTCCCCGGAGCACGTACATACCTACCGGCTCACCCCGCTCGGCCTGTGGAATGCCCGGGCCGCCGGCCATGACGCCGAGCAGGTCGTCGATGCGCTGATGAAGTACAGCCGGTACGCCGTGCCGCACGCGCTGCTGGTCGACGTCGCCGAGACCATGTCGCGCTACGGCCGGCTGCGGCTGGAGTCCTCGCCGGTCCATGGCCTGGTCCTGCATGCCCTCGACCGCGCCGTACTCGAGGAAGTGATCCGGCAGAAGAAGATCTCACCGCTGCTCGGCGGCCGGGTCGACGACGACACGGTGCTGGTCCACCCCAGCGAGCGCGGCCGGCTCAAACAGGCGCTGCTCAAGGTCGGCTGGCCGGCCGAGGACCTCGCCGGCCACGTCGACGGTGAGGCGCACGCCATCACGCTTCATCAGGAGGGATGGGAGCTCCGGCCCTACCAGCTGCAGGCTGTCGAGGGGTTCTGGGCCGGCGGGTCCGGCGTCGTTGTGCTGCCCTGCGGCGCCGGCAAGACGCTGGTCGGTGCGGCCGCCATGGCCCGCGCCCAGGCCACCACGCTGATCCTGGTGACCAGCACGGTGGCGGCCCGGCAGTGGCGGCACGAACTGCTCAGCCGTACCTCGCTCACCGAGGAGGAGATCGGGGAGTACAGCGGCGACCGCAAGGAAATCCGACCGGTGACCATCGCCACCTATCAGGTGATGGCGACCCGGCGGAAGGGCGAGTACCGACACCTGGAGGTCTTCGGCGCGCGGGACTGGGGGCTGATCGTGTACGACGAGGTGCACCTGCTGCCGGCGCCGATCTTCCGGTTGACCGCGGACCTGCAGTCGCGCCGCCGGCTGGGGCTGACCGCGACCCTGATCCGTGAGGATGGTCGTGAGGGCGACGTGTTCTCGCTGATCGGGCCCAAGCGCTACGACGCGCCCTGGCGGGATATCGAGTCGCAGGGCTGGATCGCGCCGGCGGACTGCACCGAGGTGCGGGTGACCCTCACCGACGCCGAGCGGATGGAGTACGCGACCGCGGAGCCCGAGGACCGCTACCGGGTCGGCGCGACTGCCCGGACCAAGCTGCCGGTGGTGCGCCGGCTGCTGGAGCGTCACCTCGGCGACCAGGTCCTGGTAATCGGTGCGTACCTCGACCAGCTCGAAACGCTCGGCGAGGAACTGGCCGCGCCGGTGATCCAGGGCTCGACCGCCAACCGGGAGCGCGAGCGGCTCTACGACTCCTTCCGGGCCGGCGAGATCCGAGTCCTGGTCGTGTCGAAGGTGGCGAACTTCTCCATTGACCTGCCCGAGGCCTCGGTGGCGATCCAGGTATCGGGCACGTTTGGCTCGCGGCAGGAGGAGGCCCAACGCCTCGGCCGGGTGCTGCGGCCCAAGGCCGACGGCCGGACCGCGCACTTCTACGCAATCGTCGCCCGCGACACCCTCGACCAGGACTACGCGGCGCACCGGCAGCGCTTCCTGGCCGAGCAGGGCTACGCGTACACCATCGTCGACGCGGACGACATCCTCGCCGGCTGAGCACGTCTCCCCGCTCGTCAGGCGGTGAAGGACCAGACCACCCGCACGCTGATCGACACCTGCTGGGAACCCGTCTCCACCGGCACCGGCCGGGCCGGCGCGCCACCCGCCGCATCGAAGCGACCTGTGTCGAGAGGCTGCGGAGTGGCCGGGGTGACGTTCTCGGAAATGACCGTGACGGGGCCGAGCGCGCGGCCGGCGGCCTTGGCGTAGGCCTCGGCCTTGGCCCGGGCGTCGGCGATGGCGGCCAGCCGGGCCTTGGCGAGCAGCCCGCTGTCACCCTCGAGGTCCAGTGCCACACCCTCGACCCGGGCGGCGTTGCCGCCGGCGCCCACCGCAGCCGTGATCGCGGCGCCGGCCCGGCGCAGATCGCGCAGGGTCGCGGAGATTTGCTCCGAGGCGAGATATCCGCGCAAGGTCGTCTTTCCGTTGGCGTAGTCGTAGTTCGGCTGCAGCGAGAGCCCCGATGTCTTGATGTCCTTGCCCGCCACCCGGTGAGACTTCAACGCGGCGATCACCTTGCCGGCGCTCCGGCTCATCGAGTCGAGGCTGTCGGTGGCCTGGCTACGGGTCGCGGTGACCGCCAGATCGAGCCGCAGCACGTCAGGCGTGCCGGCGACCTTTCCGGTGCCGACGACCTCGACGCCGAACGCCGGCGAGCTACCGGGTCCGGCGACGCTGGTTGGGATGATCGGTACTGCCTGCGCGACTTGCGGGCGGGCAGTCCCCAGCGAGTACGCGAGCAGCAAGCCGATGACCAGCGCGGTGGCCACTCCGACGGCACGAACCGTTGGGCTAAGGAGCAGGGGGGTCGGGCTGGCACGCATGGGAGCCTCCGGTTCGGTCGATCGTCGTGCCGGTTCGACGCCGCCGGGAGGGCCGCGGTTCCACCGGGAGTCAGCCTCGGGGCGGCAGAACAGCGAGCGGGGAGACCGGCCCCCGTCGGATGTAGCGGATCGCCGTGGCGGCGCGATCGCCGACCAGGTACGTCCACAACGACGCGGCCGGCCCCTGGGCCGAAGTGACCACGCTCAGGAAGAGCCGGCGGGAGTCCGGTGTCCACACGTGCGCGCCGATCACATCGAATGCGTCCGGGATCATCACGGCGGTGACCGTGCCGGCTTCCAGATCGGCGACGAGCAGCCGTCCGCCACCGGTCGACGGCACGGTCACGATCGTCAGCCGGTTGCCGTCCGGAGCCAGGCTGGCCGACGAGACGTGGTACTCGCCGGCCGGCAGCCGAGCGATCCGATCCCGCCCGGTCGCGACATCGATGACATGGACTAGTCGCGTGGAGTCCTTCGGGCAGGCTGCCACCGCGACTTCCCGCCTGTCGCCGGCCAGGAACTCCGCGCATCCGCCAAGCCCTCGCAGCGTGTGACGGCGGATCGGATCCCACACCGAGAGTTGCCCGTTGAAGCCGCTGACGACCAGACCGCCGCCCGCCGCGCCGCGCAGGTCCCCGGGCAGGGCGACCCGCCGCAACCGGCGGCCGGCCACGTCGACGAGGATCACACCCGTGGGGTCCTGGATCCACACCTCGTCGTCGCGCGGGCCGGGAACCACTGCGCTCGCCTGCGTAGCAATTGTGGTCGCAGCGCCGCCGGCAAGCGGAATCGAAAGAACGTCCGGAAGCAGGTCCGCGATCAAGTAGCCGTCCTGGACCAGCCCTCCGGCCAGGCTCGGCAGGTCGGGCCTCGGCTCGACCCGCTGGGTGGCGAGGTCGAGCAGGGCTCCCCCATCTGGCCCGCTCACGAGCAGCCGCACCGGCAGCGGTCTGTCGATCAGCCGGGCCAGCCTTCGCAGCACCGGGTCGGCGGAGTGCAACCGCACCCTGGCGGCGACGGGCGGAGAGGTATGCAGCCGGCGTCGCTGCGAATACAGGGCGCTCTCCACTCCCAGTTCGCGGGTGGTGGCCTCTAACTGCTCAGGGTCGATCTTCCGGCCGGCCGCCGATGCGGACAGCAAGGCGCGGCTCTCGGCGGCGATGGCGATCACGACGTCGGAGCGCAACCGGCGCATCGATCCGTACACCCTGGTCGCTGCCGCCCGTCGGCCGAGGTCGCGCAGGTGAGCCGCGTCCTCGCGCTGCAACGCGACGATCGCACCTCGGACCAGCGGCGCATCCTGGGGGGCGGCGGCCCCTTCCACGGATGCGACTGCGGTGAACAGCGCGACATGTGTGGCCTGGCGGACAGCCCACACGGTTGCCAGGCGCCGCAGCGTCCACCGGTCAAGTTGGCTGCGGAGGGCGGGGACAAGGGCCGCCGCGCCCAGGAGGATCACGACAAGGGCGACGACCCAGCGGCGGCCGCCCCGCCCGCGATCGCGGGATTCAGCGGTGAGAATGTCCGGCGTCCCCATGCTCAC
>JALZAK010000161.1 GCA_030948385.1 Actinomycetota bacterium | reverse complement strand
GGGCCGAGCGCACCCCGGTCAGCCCGAAGCGCGCCATCGTCAGCGGATGGCGCGGCGGCCGGCGCAGCTGGCCGAGCAGCTCCTCGACCAGCGCCTCCCAGCGGCGTACCGGCGGCCCCATCAGCGCCATGTACGCCGGACCGTCCGCACCCAGGGTCGCCGCTGTCTCATCGACCGAGCCGGTCAGCGCAGCCGCCCGACCCCCGTCGAGGGGGTGGGCGACCGAGACCACCGGCCGCAGCAGCCGCACCCCCTGCGCGGGCAGGTCGAGCCGGCGCAGGAACGGCGATGCGAGTGCCAGCGGGTGGACCGCCGAGCACACGTCGTGGCGAAATCCCGGCAGGGTCAGCGCGGCGGTGCGGCAACCGCCGCCCGGCGTCGGCGCCGCCTCGTAGACGCGCACCGCCAGGCCGGCCGCGGCCAGTGTGATCGCCGCGGCCAGGCCGTTGGGGCCGGACCCGACGACGACCGCGTCGAGCGAGGCAGCCATCAGCTTGCGGCGCCGGCCCGGTTCCGTTGTCGGAACGGGCGGCCCAGGGCGCGCACCGGCGCGGTGGCCATCTGCATCACGGTGCGGATCGCGGCGTTGTGCCAGACGTTGCTGGCGCGGCGCCACTGGCGATGCTTGTCGACGCAGACGAGGTCCACCGTGGGCTCGCGGCCCAGCGCGCCCAGGTGCGCGGCCAGCGACTGCAGGGTCTGCTGCCAGAACTTGTCCTCCTTGCCGTGGCCGCCGAATATCATGCCGACCTCGTACAGCGGGTCGTTGGCCCGCATCAGGACCTGCGACTGCACGATCGTGGTGCCGTCGCGTTCGAAGGCCGAGTTGGTGATCCAGCCGGCGAACATGTGACCCTGCGGCGTCATCAGGGTGAACGACTCGTCGTCGGCGTAGAGCACCATGACGCCGGTGGACAGGCGCACCCCACCGGGCATCGACAGGTCCAGCAGGGCGACATCGCCGGGTGCGATTCCGGTCAGCGCCCCGTGGAAGCGGTTGCCCTTGGGCCAGAAGCTGCCGAAGTCGGCCTTCCACGCCGCGATGGCCTGCTGCGGCGTGACGTTGGGCCCGACGTCGACGGTGTAGGTCTTCTGCCACATCTTGCCGAAGCCTTGCACCGGGCCCATCAGCCGGCGCCCGCTGACGTTGTCGCCCTTGGCGCCCGGCCGCGCCTCCGCCTGCAGCCGCGAAACCTTGCCGGCCCAGTTGGCGGCGTCGCGGGGGAGCTGCTGTGCCGGGACGCCGGTGGCCTCCTCGACCGGATCGGCGACCTCAGGTGCCGCATGGTGGGGCTGGTCGGCGTTGACGCTCATCGCTGCCTCCTCCTACCGCACGCCGGCAGCGGCCAGCGCAGCCGACTCGTCGTCGTGGATCGTGATGGCTTCGTCGAGCCGGGTCAGCTCGAAGATCTGCCGGTAGTGGTCGGTCAGGCCGTAGGCGAGCAGCGACTGCTTCTGCCGGTTGGCGCGCACCAGCATCGTGACGATCATCCCGATGCCACCGCTGTTCATGTACTCCAAACCCGTGAAGTCGAGCAGGATCTTCTTGGCGCCGGCCGCCGTCAGCTCGTCGTACGCCGAGCTCAGCACCCCCTCGCAGGCCGAGGTCACGTCGCCCTTGATGTCGATCACTCCGGCGGACCCCCCCAACTGCCGGACGTTCATCGTGAGTTCTGGTGCTGCCATCTGCTGTGCCCCCTTAGCACGAGGTGCGGGTGGATCGGACAGCCCCCGAAATCGGTACTACGCGCCGGCCAGGTCGCCCAGGGCGCTGTCGACGTCGTTGAACATCTGGATGAAGTCCGACAGCCGCGTGATCGAGAAGATCTCGCGGTAGTGCTCGGACAAGCCGCAGGCCACGACGGACCGGCCCTCGGCGCGTGCCTTGGCGAGCACGCTGACGACCAGTGCGATGCCGGTGGAGTTGATGTAGTCCACGGCGGAGAAGTCCAGCAGCACGGTACGGGGATCGCCCTCGCGCACGGCCTCCTCGTACGCCGGCAGCAGCACTCCCATGGCCGAGGAGTTCAACTCGCCGCGCAGGTCGAGCACGACCGAGCCGGGCAGGGCTCGTACCGTCACGTCACAGGTGCTCTGCATCGCCGTCCTCCGCGTCTCGCGACTCGTGCCGGTGCACGGTCAGGCTGATCGTGTGTTGGGCGCCGTCGGCCGACACCGTCATCTCGTCCACCATGTTCTTGATCAGGAACAGCCCCCAGCCGCGCGGAGTCTGCAAGCCGGCCAGCTTCGCCTCGAGATCCGGGGCGTCCGGCGCCGGCGCGCCGGCCGGCAACCCGCCCTGGTCGGTGATCGTGACCAGCACGTCGGACGCATTTGCCATCACCCGGATCTGGACCGGCACTTCCGGCCGGTTGTGGTTGCCGTGCTCGATGGCGTTCATGGTCGCCTCGGCCACCGCGGTCTTGAGCCGTTCCAGTCGCAACGGGGCCAGGCCGAGATCCTTGACCACGCCGGCGACCCGGGCCAGCGCAGCCCGCTCGTTCCCCGGCTCGCTGGCCACCGAGAAGTCGTCCAGGACGGTGCCGCCGGCTGAATCGATCCCGGCCGACCGCTGCAGGGTGACCATCGTGATGTCGTCTTCCTGCTCGGCGCCGGGGCCGATGAACCGGGCGTGCTCGGCCAGGATGACGTCGATCAGATCCGCGCCGCCGGGGTTGGCCTCGACCAGCTTCATCAGCCGGGGGAAGCCGAACATCTCCCGGTCGGGCGCGTGCGCCTCGGCCAGCCCGTCGCTGTGCAAGAGCAGGCTGTCGCCGGGCGCCAGGACCGCGGTGTTCTCCTCGTAGCTCATGTCCGGCATCAGTCCTAGCGGCATGCCCCTGGCCCGCAGTTCCGTCACACCCTGTGCGGTGCGCACGTAGGGAAGGTCGTGGCCGGCGTTGGCGAAGACGAGCTCGCCGGTGGCCGGGTTGAGCACCACGGCCAGACACGTCACGAACATGTGCGCCGGGATGTCGTCGTAGAGCACCTCGTTGACCCGCTGCAGCACGGCTCCGGGTGAGACCAGCCGGGCCGCGCTGGCGCGCAGGATCGCGTGCGTGCTGGCCATCACCAACGCGGCCGGTACGCCCTTGTCGGTCACGTCGCCGACCACGATGAACACCCGGCCGTCGGGCAGGTCGATGAAGTCGTAGAAGTCCCCACCTACGGTGCGGGCCGGGCGGTAGAACGCGGCGACCTGCCAGCTGGGCAGGTCGGGCAGCCGCTTGGGCAGGAACTGCTGCTGGATCAGCTGGGCGACTCTCAGCTCCTGCTCGATCCGCTCTCGGGTGACCAGCTCGGCCTCCTGCTGCCGGACCAGCTGTCCGACCCGGACGGCCGGTGCCGCGTAACCGGCCAGGGTGTCGAGCAGCTGGCGGTCGTCCCGGGAGTAGTCCCGTTCGGACAGACGCGGACCCAGGGCCAGCAAGCCGATCAGCTCGCCCTGGGTGATCAGCGGGACGACCAGCTTGGTGCCGCTGGACTTCAGCTGATGCAGCGCCGGCGAGTCCAGCTCCAGGCTCTCCACGTCGACCGCGCCGGCCGCTTGCTGGCAGTAGGCGATCAGTGGGTCGTTGGGCGACAGGTCCAGGTCGAGGTGCGAGCCCACCGGCGCCGGCAATTGCGCCGGCGCCGCCTCGACTGTCTTGCCGCCGCCGGGGCGGCCGAGCAGCCTTCGCCGCCAGCGGCCGGGCCGGCCGGAGGTGCCGCCCTGCTGCACCATCAGCGTCGGGGCCCCGGCAACGGGGTCGGAGATCTGCAGCCCCGAGTCTGTGGTCGGGGATGAGGTGTGTGTCGAACTGTTCATCGCGAGCTCCCGGTCCGCACCGCTACCGGCCCCGGTCGCCGGCTTGGCTCGGACGCTAGGACACCGGCGGGCGGCTCGGGGCTCAATCGCGGTGTCGATGCTGGCATCGGCTGGCTCCTCCTGCGGAGTGCGGTGGCCCCACCTTCGTCGCACCGCGTCCGAAAATCGTTACGGAGTTCGGCCTCCTGCGGGCGATGTGGACGGTGGAATCGTTACGGTCTGGGTCAGCGGCTGCTGCAGACCGGCCGGCCTAGGTGGCTGAGGTGAGAAAGCTGGGCGTACTGCACGTCGCCGTACTGGGCACCCCGCTGATCGAGCGGGACGGTGCCAGGGTGACCTTCGACACCCGCAAGGCGACGGCGCTGCTGGCCTATCTGGCGGTAACCGGGCACGCCCACAGCCGGGACCGGCTCACCGGGTTGCTCTGGCCCGACTACGACCGGGCCCGTGGCCGCGGCGCGTTGCGCCGGACCTTGTCGGTGCTCAACGCCGGCACCGGCGGAGATTGCCTGACGCTGGATCGCGACGCGGTGGGGCTCCGTTCGCAGGTGGTGGATCTCGACGTCGTGCGCTTCCGGGCGTCGGCGGCCGACCCGCGGCCGGCCGCCCTGCAGGCAGCGGCCGAGCTGTACCGCGACGATTTCCTGGCCGGCTTCGCCGTCCGCGACAGCGCCGAATACGACAACTGGCAGAGCTTCCAGGCCGACACCTTGCGCCGGGAAATGGCCGACGTGCTGGAGCGCCTGGTCCGGGCCCGAGTAGACGCCGGCCGGCCCGGCGATGCGCTGGACGACGCTCGGCGGTGGCTTGCCCTCGATCCGCTCCAAGAAGCCGCCCATGCCACCCTCATGCGGCTCTACGCCGGGTCCGGCCAGCGCAGCGATGCGCTGCGGCAGTACCGCGCGTGCGTACGGGTGCTCGACCGCGAGTTGGGCGTCGCGCCGCTGCGGGCCACGACCGCGTTGTACGACGCGATCCGATCGGGCCAGGTGCCGCCGGCACCGCGGCCGGCCGGCGCCGGCCAGGTCGAACC
>JALZAK010000168.1 GCA_030948385.1 Actinomycetota bacterium | reverse complement strand
GGCCCGGACCGCCGCCGCGGTGCCTCGGCCGCGCCGGCGGTGAGCCCGTTGCGGTCGGTTGTCGTCGCCGGCGGCGGGTCGGGTGGGGACGTCGAGCCCGCGATGGCACTGGCCGACGCGCTGCGCCGCAGCGACCCCCAGGTGCAGATCACCGCACTGGGCACCGCCCGTGGCCTGGAGAACCGCATCGTGCCGGCCCGCGGCTACCCGCTGGAGCTGATCCCGGCCGTCCCGCTGCCGCGCCGGCCAACCCTGGACCTGCTCCGGCTGCCCGGCCGGCTGGCCGTCGCCGTGCGGGCCGCTCGCCGGGTGCTCGACGCGGTGCAGGCCGACGTGGTGGTCGGCTTCGGGGGCTACGTCGCCCTGCCCGCCTACCTTGCGGCCCGCCGGCGCGGCACTCCGATCGTGGTCAACGAGGTGAACGCGCGCCCGGGCCTGGCCAACCGGCTCGGGGCGCGGCTGACCCGATTCGTCGGCCTGGGCAACGACGCCATCCGGTTGCCGCACGGTCGCGTCGTGGGGGTGCCGCTGCGGATGGCGATCACCGGTCTGGACCGGGCCGCCGTCCGGCCGGAGGCGCGGGCGCATTTCGGCCTGCTGCCCGACGCGCCGTGCCTGCTGGTGACCGGCGGATCCCAGGGGGCCCGGACGCTGAACCGGGCCGCCGGCTCGGCCGCTGTCGACATGGCGGCGGCCGGGGTGCAGGTGCTGCACATCACCGGGCCGGCGCAGACCGTCGACGTGCCGACGATCCCGGGGGCACCGCCGTACATCGCGCTGCCCTATCTGGCTCGGATGGAGCTTGCCTACGCGGCGGCGGACCTGGCCCTGTGCCGGGCCGGGGCGATGACCGTCGCCGAGCTGACCGCGGTCGGGCTGCCGGCTGCGTACGTACCGCTGCCGCATGGCAATGGGGAGCAACGCCTCAACGCGTTGCCGGTGGTGCAGGCCGGTGGCGGGCTGCTGATCGACGATGCGTTGCTGAGTCCCGGCTGGATCCGCGACACCGTACTGCCGGTGCTGACCGACCCGGACAACCTCGCGCGCATGGTGGCAGCCGCCGGCCTGACCGGCCGGCGGGATGGCGATCTCGCGCTGGCCGAGCTGGTCCGTGAAGCGGCCGGCCGATGAACGGTGCTGACGCGCGATCCCGGGCGGAGCCGCTGGCCGTGGAGGACCTCGGCCGGGTCCACCTGATCGGGATCGGTGGCGCCGGCATGAGCGGCATCGCCCGGATCCTGCTGGCCCGCGGCCTGACCGTCTCCGGTAGCGACGTGCGGGACTCCACCGCCCTGGCCGCGCTGCGGGCATTGGGCGGCCGGGTGTCCGTCGGCCACCAACCTGAGCAGGTCGCCGGCGTAGACACAGTGGTGGTCTCCTCGGCGATCCGGGACACCAATCCGGAGTTGGTCGAAGCTCGCCGGCTCGGACTTCGGGTGCTGCCTCGCGCCGCGGCTCTCGCAGCCGTGATGAGCGACCGGCGCAGCATCGCGGTGGCGGGCACCCACGGCAAGACGACCACCACGTCGATGCTTACGGTCGCGCTGCAGAACTGCGGCGCCGACCCGTCCTTCGCCATCGGGGGCGACCTGCACGACGCCGGCTCGAATGCCCATCACGGCACCGGCGCGCTGTTTGTCGCCGAGGCCGACGAGAGCGACGGATCCTTCCTTCTCCTCTCGCCGGACGCGGCGATCGTGACGAACGTGGAGGCCGACCACCTCGACCACCACGGCAGCGCCGAGGCATACGCCGCGGCCTTCGACGAGTTCGCCGCCCTGATCAGCGCCGACGGCTTCCTCGTCGCCTGCGCCGACGACCCGGGCTCGGCGCGGCTGGCGGCAACCACCCGGGCAGCCGGTCGGACCGTCTACACCTACGGCGCCGCCGCGGCGGCGGACCTGCGGCTGGATCAGCTGTCCACGCGGGCCGGCGGCAGCTTCTATCTTGCCGTCCTGGACGGCGTCCCGGCAGGAGCGGTCCGGCTCGCCGTGCCGGGTCGTCACCTGGCGCTCAACTCCGCCGCTGCGTTGCTCGCCGGCATCCGGCTCGGACTGCCGGCCGGGCTGCTCCGGGAGGGGCTTGCCGCGTACGACGGGGTGCGCCGGCGATTCGAGTTCAAGGGCATCGCCGGCGGGGTGCGGGTCTACGACGACTATGCGCATCACCCGACCGAGGTGACCGCTCAGCTGGTAGCGGCCCGCGAGGTGCTGGCCGGCGGCCGGCTGATCGTTGCGTTCCAGCCGCACCTGTACAGCCGGACCCAGATCTTCGCCGCCGACTTCGGGACGGCGTTGGCTCTCGCCGATGAGGTGGTCGTGATGGACGTATACGGCGCGCGCGAAGACCCGGTGCCCGGTGTGAGCGGGGCGAGCATTGCGGCCCGCGTTCCGCTGCCGGCGCCGCGGGTGCACTACCAGCCGTCCTGGTCCGCCGTTGCGGCCGACGTTGCTGCGCTTGCGGCGCCGGGCGACCTGGTGCTCACCCTGGGGGCCGGCGACGTGACGATGCTCGGTCCCGAGATCCTCGACCTGCTCGGCGCACCGCGATGACCGCGACCACGACGGCCCGTCCCGACCGGCGCTTTCGGGTCGCGGCGCGCAAGCGCCGGTGGCGCGGCCGGTGGCCGCTGTTAGCCCTGCTCCTCACGGCCGCGCTGGTCGCCGGCGCGGTCTACGTCTTGTACGGCACGAACATGGTTGCGGTCCGTACGGTCCGGGTCGTAGGCGCGAAGCAGGTGCCGGCGAGCGCTGTCACGCAGGCAGCGCAGGTGCCGATCGGCACCCCGCTGGTTCGCGTTGACCGAGGCGCCGTGCGGCGCCGGGTCCTGCGCGCCCTTCCGGAGGTCGCATCCGTTGCGGTGCAGTGGTCGTGGCCCTCGGTGCTGAGGGTGGTGATCGTCGAGCGAGTGCCCATCGCGGCCGTGCCGCAGGGCGGCCACTACCTGCTGGTGGACCGGACCGGGCTTCCTTTCCGTACGGTTGCCGCACTCCCGCGCGGGCTGGTCGTCGTGGACGTGGCCAGTCCGGGTCCGGCCGATCCGGCGACGCGGGCCGCATTGACCGTGGTCGCCGGGCTGCCGGCGGATCTGCGCGCGATGGTGTTCGCGGTGGTCGCGCCGACGGGGGAGCAGGTCACTGTGAGCCTGCGCGGCCACCGAGCCGTGCTGTGGGGCGACGCCGCCGACACCCCGGCAAAAGTCGCGGTGGTCAGGGTTCTGCTCCGCCGACCCGGCCGGCTGATCGACGTGAGCTCGCCGGCGCTCGTCACCGTGAAGTGACCGGCAGGACAGCGATTCCGCAACACGCCGTGGAGATCCTTGACCCTCCTGGGGAGCGGCCATAGCGTCGCGCGCATTGGGCCAGGTTGACATAACTATAAGGCTCAGGTAGAGGGTGAGGGCCACTCGGCCCGCACTCCCACCCCTCCCGGAAGGTTGTCCGACATGACACCTCCGCACAATTACCTCGCGGTCATCAAGGTCGTCGGCATCGGCGGCGGCGGCGTCAACGCCGTGAACCGGATGATCGAGGTCGGGCTCAAGGGCGTCGAGTTCATCGCGATCAACACCGACGCGCAGGCGCTGCTGATGAGCGATGCCGATGTCAAGCTCGACATCGGCCGCGAGCTGACCCGCGGATTGGGCGCCGGCGCCAACCCCGATGTGGGGCGGCAGGCTGCCGATGACCACCGGGACGAGATCGAAGAAGTGCTCAAGGGCGCCGACATGGTCTTCGTCACCGCGGGGGAGGGCGGCGGCACCGGTACCGGTGGCGCGCCGGTCGTGGCCAACGTGGCGCGCTCGCTCGGTGCCCTGACCATCGGCGTCACGACGC
>JALZAK010000049.1 GCA_030948385.1 Actinomycetota bacterium | reverse complement strand
CCGGCCGTCACCGGCACCACGGTCGCGCCGAGCATGCGCATCCGCGCGACGTTGAGCGCCTGCCGGCGGGTGTCCTCCTCGCCCATATAGACGACGCAGTCCAGGCCCAGATAGGCGCACGCGGTGGCCGTTGCTACTCCGTGCTGGCCCGCGCCGGTCTCGGCGATGATCCGCTGCTTGCCCATCCGCTTCGCCAGCAGCGCCTGCCCGAGTGCGTTGTTGAGCTTGTGCGAGCCGGTGTGAGCGAGATCCTCGCGCTTGATCAGGATGCGGGCACCGCCGGCCGCCGCACCCAACCGGCCCGCTTCGGTCAGCGGCGTCGGCCGTCCGACGTAGGTGCGTAGCAGGCGGTCGAGCTCACCGGCGAACACCGGATCGGTCCGAGCCCGGTCGTACTCGACCGTCAACTCATCCAGGGCCGCGACCAGTGCCTCGGGTACGAAGCGGCCCCCGTAGGGGCCGAAGTGTCCGGTGCTGTCGGGAAGCTCCGAGGTCATCGCCCGGAATGCGGGGTGGCCGGATGCGCTCCCGCGGTGACCAGGTCAGCAACCGCCTGGCGAGGTGTCCGATCGGTGACCAGCCCCTCGCCGACCAGCACCGCGTCGGCGCCGGCGGCAGCATAGGAGATCAGGTCGTGCGGGCCACGCACGCCGGACTCGGCCACCTTGACGACATGGCTGGGCAGCCCGGGGGCGACCCGCTCGAACACCGAGCGATCAACCTCCAGGGTGCGCAGATTGCGGGCGTTGACGCCGATCACCCGCGCTCCGGCAGCCAGCGCCCGGTCGGCTTCGGCTTCGTCGTGCACCTCGACCAGAGCGGCCATGCCCAGCGACTCGATCCGCTCGAGCAAACCGGTCAGCGTGTTCTGATCCAGTGCCGCGACGATAAGCAGACACAGGTCCGCCCCGTGCGCCCGCGCCTCGTGCACCTGGTAGGTGGTGACGACGAAGTCCTTGCGCAACAAGGGAACGTCGACGGCTGCCCGCACCGCGTCCAGGTCGTCGAGCGATCCGCCGAACCGGCGGCCTTCGGTGACCACGCTGATGACCCGGGCGCCGCCGGCCGCGTAGTCGACCGCGAGTGCCGCCGGGTCGGGGATCTCCGCGAGCCGACCGCGGGATGGACTCGCGCGCTTGACCTCGGCGATCACCCCCACTCCGGGGGCAGAGAGCACTGACAGCGCATCGCGCGGAGCGGGGCTGTCGAGAGCCAGTCGCTTGATCCGATCCATCGGGCATCGTGATTCGCGCTCGGCGACGTCGGCGCGAACGCCGGCGATCAGCTCTTCGAGCACGTTCACAAACGCATCCCCTCTGCCGAGGCAGGCCCGGAGGCCGACGCGGGGAGCCTACCCACCAGCCGTGGCCGGCCCAGCCCATGGGTGGGTCAGCAGCGGCAACCGGACCGCGAAGCAGGCGCCTCCCTCGGCGGCCCGGGTCGCGCTGGCCCGGCCGCCGAGGCGGCCGGCGAGTCCCCGCACCAACGCAAGGCCGACACCGGTACCGACCCGCCGTACGCCCCGGTAACGCTCGTAGAGCACCGAACGGTCGAAGGCCACGGATAAGTCGTCGTCGGTCAAGCCCGGGCCACCGTCGCGCACCTCGACGATCGCCGACGCACCCTCGGCCCGAACCGCCAGAACGATCGGCCGGCCGGCCGGGGTTACCCGGAGAGCGTTCTCGGCCAACCCGTCGATGATCTGACGCAGCCGGGTCGGGTCGGTCGCCACCGTCACCGGTACGGGACTCAACTCACTGACGAACTGCACGCCCTCCGACCGGCATCTGGCCGCCCACACCGCGCCGGCATCGGACACGAGCGAGACGAGGTCGACCTCGGTGATGTCGATGCGGAAGTCCTGTGCCCCGAGCCGGGCGAGGTCGAGCAGGTCGGCCACCAGTCGCTCCAGCCGGGTCGCCTCTGCCAGGACCGTCGCACCGACCGGCCGCACCTGCGCACCCGCGGTGACGCCATCGGCCAGAGACTCGGCAAAACCCTTGACCGCAGTGAGCGGGGTGCGCAGCTCATGTGAGACCGAGAGCAGGAACTCTCGCTGCCGGGCCTCGCTGTACTCCAACGCAGCCGCCAGCCGGTTCAGCGACTCGGCCACTTCGGCCACCTCGGCCGGTCCTTCGGTCGGCAGCCGGACGTCGCGCCGGCCGCGGGCCAGATCGTGAGCGGCCGAGGCGGCTCGCTGCAGCGGTCGGGCCAGCCGGCGGGCCAGCAGGACACCGGCCAGGGCGGCGACGGCGAGACCGGCCAGGAGCGCCAGGCCGGTACGGCGGAGCACCCGCTCGGCCAGTCCTGAGGCCTGCGACCTGCGCTGGGCGAGCACGATCGCGCCGCCGGACTCCAGCGGCCTGGTCTCGACCAGCACGGTCTCGCCGCGTACCCGGGTACGGAAGGACTGGCTCGCGCCGGCGGCCACCCCGGTGGCCGGCGTGACCGCCCGGGCCAGCGGATCGCTGTCCGCGCTGAGCCCACCGTTGCGGTTCACCACCGCGATCGCGATCCCCTGCCGGCGGAGCAGGCCACGGATCCGCACGTGATCCTTGACGGCCCGCGGGTTGAGCTGCTGCTGGGTGCCGGCGACGATGTCGGCCTGCCGGGCCAGGGTGTGCTGCGCCTCGTCGTCCGCTGCACTGCGGACCAGGCCGTAGGAGACCACGCCGGCGATCAGCACCGCCACACCGGCCACAGCTGTCGTGACAAGGGCGATGCGGGATGCCAGCGTGGGGCGGGTCACGTCACTTCGGCCGAGTAGCCAACTCCCCGCACCGTCCTAATAGGACTGTTCGGGCCGAGCTTCGCTCGCAGCTGTGCGATGTGCACGTCCACGGTCCGGGTGCCGGCGGCGGCGGCATACCCCCATACCTCGGACAGCAGCTGCTCACGCTCGTACACCCGGCCCGGTCGGCGCATCAGATGCGCCAGCAGGTCGAACTCCGTGGTGGTCACGGCCACCTCGACTCCGCCCGCCCAGACCCGGCGGCGGCCGGGATCCAACCTGACCGCACCGAGGCTGAGCACCGGCTGCTCGGCCCGATCTGCCCCGCCCGCCCGGCGCAGCACCGTCTTGACCCGGGCGACGAGCTCGCGCGGAGAGAACGGCTTGGTGATGTAGTCGTCGGCACCCAGCTCCAGACCCAGCACCCGATCGACCTCGTCGTCGCGAGCGGTCACGAAAAGCACCGGAGTCCAGTCGCCGGCCTGGCGCAACTGCCGGCACACCTCGGTGCCGTCCAGCTCCGGCAGCCCCACGTCCAGCACGATCGCGACCGGGTGCAAGCGCCGGGCCGCGGCCAGACCGGCCCGGCCGTCGACCTCGACCTGGACACCGAAGCCCTCCCGGGACAGGTACAGCCGCTCGAGATCTGCGATCGACCGCTCGTCCTCAATCACGAGCACCAAGCCCTTGCCGCCCTCGCCCACCGCGCCTCCTATCGCCCGAAGGGTACGGGCGGCAGCCTGCCCGGTCCGCGTCGTGCCCCGGATTCGGTCGGTGTTCGAGCAGTGTTCGCGGGGAGTTCAGTGGCCGGATCCGGGCTGGGCGGTGGTGGGATCCTCCCCCCGGTCCAGCGCATCCCACGCATCGCTCTCGGCCGGCGGCCGCGGGTCGACGGGTGCGTCGTAGCGTGCTCCGAGCGCCGGCCAGGCCCGGCCGCGCGCCATCGTCAACGCGCCGGCGCCGGCCACGAGGAGGCCGCCGGCCATCGTGAGGATCGGCCAGCCGGGTGTGCTGTCGCCCAGTCGACCGGCAGCCGAGCCGGCGATGACGACGCCGGCCAGGAGAAGTGCCGCGCCCACTGCAGTCCGAGGCCGACGGCGGGCGGCCAGCAGGGCAACCACGCCGGCGAGGGCGACCAGCGCCAGGGCGTGCGCCGGCGGCAGCAACTGGTTGCCGGTGACTGCGGCTCCCGGCGGTCTACCGGCCACCCATCGCCGGCCGCCGGCCAGGAGCACAGCGACAGCACCGGCCAGGGTGAGCAGGCAGGCAGCGGCGAGTTCGCGGTGCGGCCGTCGGGTCATCGGACCGGCGCAAGGGTGCCGGCGGCCGCGACGGCGTGCAGGACAGCGCGTGCCTTGTTGAGGCACTCCTCGTGCTCGGTAGCCGGGTCGCTGTCGGCGACGATGCCGGCGCCGGCCTGTACGTAGGCGATGCCGTCCTTGATCAGCGCGGTGCGGATCGCAATCGCCGAGTCGAGGTCGCCGGCCACGTCGAAGTAGCCGACCACGCCGCCGTAGAGCCCCCGCCGGGTTGGCTCGAGTTCTTCGATGATCTCCATCGCGCGCGGCTTGGGCGCACCGGAGAGCGTCCCAGCCGGGAACGTCGCGGCCAGGGCGTCGTAGGCGGTGCGGCCAGGGGCGAGATCACCCGCGACCATCGACACGATGTGCATGATGTGGCTGTACCGCTCGACCTGCATCAACTCGACCACGTCGATGCTGCCGGACCGGCATACCCGGGCCAGATCGTTACGGGCCAGGTCGACCAGCATGACGTGTTCGCTGCGTTCCTTGGGATCGGCGATCAACTCGGTCGCCATCCGGGCGTCCTCCTCCGGCGTGGCTCCGCGGGGACGCGACCCCGCGATCGGGCGCATCAGCGCCCGGCCCTGCGCGACCTTCACGTGCGCCTCCGGTGATGAGCCCACCACGGCCGTGCCGTCCGGGAAGCGCAGCAGGTACATGTACGGGCTGGGATTTCCGGCCCGCAGAACGCGATAGATGCTCAGTGGGTCGGCCCGGGTCGGCATCTCGAAGCGCTGGGACACCACGATCTGGAACGCCTCGCCGGCGTGGATCTGCTCTCGGGCCGCCTCGACCGCCGACTGGTAGACCGACGGAGTCGTAAGCGAGGTGAACACCGGCTCTGCAGTGTCCACAGTGGACGCGGTCGGGGGTGTCGGCTCCGCCAGCGCTGCGGTCATCGCGTCGAGCCGAGCGACGGCGGCGTCGTACAGCCGATCTACGTCGCGACCGGAGGCGCCGATGACGTTGGCCACTAAAAGGATCGAGCCGTCGGCATGATCGAGCACAGCAAGGTCGCTGACCAGCATCATCGCCAGTTCCGGCAGCCCGAGGTCGTCCTCGGCCAGCGCCGGCAGCCGTTCCAGCCACCGCACGGCGTCGTACCCGACGTAGCCGACCAGGCCGCCGGTGAGCGGCGGCAGGCCGGCGGCGCGGGGCGATCGCAACCGCTCGAGGGTGTCCCGGAGCACCTCCAGCGGTTGGCCGCCGCGCGGCTGGTCGGGGAACGGCCGGGCCCCGATCCAGGTCGCAACCCCCGCTCGGGTGGTGAGGGTCGCCGGACATCGCACGCCCACGAAGGAGTAGCGCGACCACACGCCGCCGTGCTCTGCGGACTCCAGCAGGAACGATCCGCCCTCGCCGGTGAGCTTGCCGTAGAGGCCGACCGGCGTCTCGCCGTCGGCCAGCAACCGGCGGGTAACGGCGACGACCGGCTGGCGTTGGATCAGCGCGGCGAAATCCGCCCGGGCCGGCGACACCCGACCGTCGGTCACGGCAGCTGCTCGGTGACCACCGCTGGGAGCCCGCCGGCATCGAAGCAGGACCGGTCTCCGCTGTGGCAGGCCGGCCCGACCTGATCGACCCGGACCAGGAGCGTGTCCCCGTCGCAGTCCAGGGCGACCGAGCGCACCCACTGCTGGTGGCCCGAGGTCTCGCCCTTGACCCAGTACTCCTGCCTGCTGCGGCTCCAGTACGTGCACCGCCCGGTGGTCAGCGTCCGGTGCAGCGCCTCGTCGTCCATCCAGCCGACCATGAGTACCTCGCCGCTGTCGTGCTGCTGGGCGACCGCCGGCACCAGGCCGTCCCGGTCCCGCTTGAGGCGCATGGCGATGCGGGCGTCGAGGGGCATTCCGCCATTCTGCCGAGCGCCTTCCCGGCTGCACCCTCTCGGTTGGGGGTTGACCGTCGGCAGCTAACTCACCTACTGTTGAGTTCATCGTACGATGAATTATTGAGGAGGCTGGTATGGGAACGCCGGCGGTGGCCGTGAGCGACCTGGTAGTGGACCGGGGAGGCCGGCGGGTGCTGGCCGACCTGAGCTTTGAGATCCCGGCCGGCCAGGTCACCGGCCTGCTCGGGCCGAGCGGCAGCGGCAAGACGACGCTGCTGCGCTGCCTGGTCGGCGTGCAGCGGATCCGCAGCGGCACAGTCACCGCGCTGGACCGGCCGGCCGGCGCCAAGGAGTTGCGCAACCGGGTCGGCTACGTCACCCAGGCGCCTTCGGTCTACTCCGACCTCACGGTGGCGGCCAACCTTCGGTACTTCGCTGCCGTCGTCGGTGCATCGGCAGAGGCCGCCCAGCAGGCCATGTCCGACGTGGGCCTGGCCGACCGGGCAGGCGACCTGGTGAGCCGACTCTCGGGTGGCCAGCGGACGCGGGTGTCACTGGCCTGCGCCCTGGTCGGCGACCCGGCACTACTGGTGCTCGACGAGCCCACCGTGGGCCTCGACCCGGTGCTCCGTCGCGACCTGTGGGCCATGTTCCACCGGCTGGCCGACGGCGGCGTGACGCTGGTCGTGTCGAGCCATGTGATGGACGAGGCGGCCCGGTGCGACCGGCTGCTGCTGCTGCGCGAGGGCCGGCTGGTGGCCGAGGACACTCCCGCCGCCCTGCGCCGGATGACGGGCACCCAAGATCTCGAACAGGCCTTCCTGCGCCTGGCCGAGCGCGAGGAGGCGTTGGCATGACCGCTCGGAGGACATTCGCCACCGCGGCCCGGGTGCTGCGCCAACTGCGGGCTGATCGCCGCACCGTGGCCCTGCTGCTGGTCGTGCCGACGGTCCTGATGGTGCTGCTGCGCTACGTCTTCGACGGCTCGCCGGCCGTCTTCAACCGGATCGGCCTGCCGCTACTGGGCATCTTCCCGTTCGTCACGATGTTTCTCGTCACCTCGGTCGCGATGCTGCGCGAGCGGACCAGCGGCACCCTCGAGCGATTGCTTACCACCCCGATGGGCAAGCTCGATCTGCTCCTGGGCTACGGGATCGCCTTCGCCGTGACCGCGCTCGCTCAGGTGACGGTCGCGAGCATCGTCGCCTTCACCTGGCTCAACCTCGACGCCCCGGGCGGCGTGCCGCTGGTATTCCTTGTAGCGGTGGGCAATGCGCTTCTCGGCATGTCCATCGGCCTCCTGGTCAGCGCGTTCGCCGCCTCGGAGTTCCAGGCCGTCCAGTTCCTGCCCGCGGTGATCTTGCCGCAATTCCTGCTCTGCGGGCTGCTCACGCCGCGCGACCGGATGGTGGACCTGCTCCGCTGGATCAGCGACGCGCTCCCCCTGTCGTACGCGGTCGACGCCATGTCCCGGCTGCGCACCGACAGTGGGCTGTCCGGGGAGATCGGTCGTGACCTCGCGATCGTCGGCGGGTGCACGGTCGTCGCGCTCGCCCTCGGCGCCGCGACGCTGCGCCGGCGCACCACCTGATGGTGCGGACCGGCCGCCGGCCGGGCAGTTCGGACAGCCGGGCGGAGATCCTGGCGGCCGCCCGGCACGCGTTCGCACAACGCGGGTACGGCGGAGCGACCGTGCGCGCCATCGCGGGCGAGGCACGGGTTGATCCGGCACTGGTGCACCACTTCTTCGGTACGAAGCAGGGACTGTTCGCCGCCGCCATCCAGTTTCCGGTCGATCCTGCTGCGGTCCTCCCCGCCCTGCTCGCCCCCGGCGTGGCCGGGCTGGGCGAGCGGCTGGTGCGCTTCTTCTTGGCGATCTGGGAAACCGGCCAGGAGAGCAGCCCGTTCCTCGCACTGATCCGCGGCGCGGTCAGCCATGAAGAATCCGCCGCCCTGCTGCGCGAGTTCATCACCCGCGAGGTTCTCGGCCGGGTGGCCGCGGCGGTCGACGCGCCGGAGCCGGAGTTGCGGGCCACCCTGGTCGGTTCGCAACTGGTCGGTTTGGCGATGGCCCGCTATGTGATCCGGATCGAGCCGCTGGCATCGGCCGGCGCGGACACGGTCGTCGCCGCCGTCGCACCCACCATCCAGCGTTACCTTGCCGGCTCGCTGAACGCCTGACCCACGAGCGCCGGTCAGGTTCCCAGCGCGTCGAGGGCGGCCATCTGCTCTGTCGTCAGCTCGAAGTCGGCGACGTCTGCGTTGGCGATGATCCGTTCCCGGTGCGTGGACTTCGGGATGACGACGATGCCGTGCTCCAGATGCCAGCGGACGATCACCTGGGCCGGGCTGCGGCACAGAGCCTCGGCCAGCTCGACGATGACCGGGTGCTCCAGTGTCCCGCCGCGGAGCGCGCTGTAGCCCTCCAGCACGACCCCTCGCTCCCGATGCCCCTCGAGGACCGCCCGGTCGAAGAGCAGCGGGCTCCACTCGATCTGGTTCACCGCCGGCCGGACCCCGGTGACGGCCTCCAGGGCGTCGATCTGGTCCAGCGAGTAGTTGCTGACCCCGATGTCGCCGGCCAGGCCGCCGTCACGGGCCTGGATCAGCGCACGCCAGCGGTCCTCGCCGGCGCCGCCGTGCGGCGGCCAGTGGATGAGCCACAGGTCCACCTGGTCGAGGCCGAGCAACCGCAGGCTGTCTTCGAGAGTGTCCAGCTCCCGGCCGGCGCGGTCCGGCGGAACCTTGGTGGTGACGAAGATTTCGGCCCGCTCGACGCCGCTGCCGTGCAGGGCCGCGCCGACCTCTGCCTCGTTGCCGTACACGGTCGCCGTGTCCACGTGGCGGTAGCCGGCCTCGAGCGCCCATCCGGTGGCCCGGGCGGCCTGCTGGCCGGTGATCTGCCAGGTGCCGAAACCCACGAGCGGCATCTGTCGCCCGCTGGGCAACTGCGCGGCGGGCGTGCTCATCGGGGCCGTGCTCATCGGGATGAGGGGTCGGGGGTCATGGCGCGATCCTGCCGCACGCGGCGCTCACGCGCCGGTCGCGCCGTCGATCCGCTGGCGGAGCAGATCGGCGTGGCCGTTGTGCCGGGCGTACTCCTCGATCATGTGGACGTACAACCAGCGCAGGCTCAGCTCCCGCGGTGGGCGGCCGGGGAGCAGCACATGACTGGCTCGCCAGAACCTCTCATCCAGCGACCGGCCGGCTACGGCCTGGCGGGCCAGGTCGACTTCGTTCGCGTACAAAGCGAAATCCGCCTCCGCGTCGGCGTCATCGAGGTCGTCGAACTCGCCGTCCGGGCTGGCCTCGGTCGAATATGGGTCGTCGAGCTGCTCGCCGCGGAAGTTGCGCCGGAACCACCATTGCTCCACGCCGGCGAGGTGCCGGACCAGCCCGAGCAACGACAGCGTCGCCGGCTCGACGGCGCGCAGCTCGAGCTGGCCGGCGGTCAGGCCGGCGCACTTGAGCAGCAGGGTCTGCCGCTGATAGTCCAGGGCGCCGTCGAGCATGGCGCGCTCATCGCCGAGCGACGGATAGTCGATCCGGTTGACCTGCGGTGCGGTCCACGTCATCGGCCCAGCATGCCGGATCAGGTCGACCGGGTCTGGGTCATCCAGCTCGCGTGCAGGGCGGCATAGACCCCGCCGGCGACCACCAGCTCGGCATGCGGCCCGCGCTCGACCACCCGGCCGGCGTCCACCACGATCACCTCGTCGGCCGCCTCGGCAGTGGACAGGCGGTGGGCGACCGCGAGCGTGGTGCGGCCGCGGGTCAGCGAGTCCAGGGCGCGTTGCAGCCGGACCTCGGTGGCCGGATCGACCGCGCTGGTCGCCTCGTCCAGCACCAGCAGGTCCGGGTCGGCGACGTACGCCCGGGCCACCGCCACCAGCTGGCGCTCCCCCACCGACATCGACTCGCCGCGCTCGCCGACCGCGGTGTGGATGCCCGCCGGCAGTCCGTCCACCCAGCCGGCCAGGCCGAGCTCGGTCAGCGCGAGCAGGATGCCGGCGTCGGTGCTGCCGGGCCGGCCGTACCGCACGTTGTCGGCCACTGTGCCGTCGAACAGGAAACCGTCCTGGGGCACCATCACCACCCGCCGGCGCAGCGAGTCGAACCGCACATCCGGCAGTGGCACGCCGGACAGCAGCACCCGGCCGTGGGTCGGATCCATCAGCCGGGTAAGCAATTTCGCGAACGTCGTCTTGCCCGAGCCGGTCTCGCCCACGACGGCCACCCGCGACTGCGCCGCGATCTCCAGGTCGATGTCATGCAACACCTCGGGCCCGCCCGGATAGCCGAAGGACACGTGGTAGAAGCGCACCGCGACCGGGCCGGCAGGCAGGCTGCGGCCGGCCACGCCCGGATCGGCAACATCCGGCGCGGTGT
Source organism: Actinomycetota bacterium (assembly GCA_030948385.1). Taxonomy (GTDB): domain Bacteria; phylum Actinomycetota; class Actinomycetes; order Mycobacteriales; family QHCA01; genus QHCA01. The sequence goes on along the minus strand of JALZAK010000049.1, from coordinate 5,498 downwards.
CGAGGACACCCAGCACCCGGCGCCAGCCGGCGATCGCGTTCTGCGCCTCGTTGAGGACCTCGGTCGCGATCTGCACCGGCTGCACGAACAGCGTCACCAGGAAGAGGAACGCCGTCAGTTGCCCGGCCGTCAGGTGACCGCCGATGCCCAGCAAAACACCGACGACGACCACGCCGGCATTGGCCAGCCCCGAGATGATCTCGCCGGTGGAGAAGGTCAGCACCGACACGCGCTGCGCCCGTACCTGGGCCCGGAAGTTGCGGTCGATCGCCACATCGATGCGCTCGGCGGTGCGGCCCTCGATCGCATGGGCCCGGATCACCGAAGCGCCGACGACCGACTCGCCGACGGCGCCGAGCAGGTCGCCGACCCGCTCGCGGACGAGCACGTAGGCCGCCGCGAGCTGGCGCTGGAAATGCCGGATGGCGAACGCCAGCGGCAGGAAGCACGCGTAGACAAGCAAGGCCAGTTGCCATGAGTAGACGAACATCAGCACGCTGGCCAGCACGAACTGGCCGAGGCTGACGACGATCAGGATGCCGCCGAACTGCACGAAGTTGCTGATCTGGTCGACGTCGCTGGTCACCCTCGACACCAGCGACCCGCGGCGCTCGGCCTGCTGGTGCAGCATGGACAGGTCGTGGACGTGCCGGAAGGCCCGGGTCCGCAGGGCGGCCAGGGCCGTCTCCGAGGTGCGGTAGAGCCGGACGTTCATCGCGTACGCCGCGGCGGCAGTGATGACCACGACAGCAGCAGCGGCCCCGATGAGCAGCGCGACAAGTCCCACCCGCGGGCCAGGTCCGGCCCGAAGCCCGCGGTCGATGGTCTGCTGCACGGCGACCGGCACGACGACCCGGCCGGCGGTCGCGAGCAACGCCAGCAGCAGGGTGCGCCCGATCCCGACCCGCAGCTCGGGGGTGAGCTGCAGGCCGCGGACCAGGGTCTGCCAGGTCGACGCCGGCTCGTTGGCCGTCGTGGCATCGATGGTGCGGAGCTCGGCAACCGCGGCGGTCACGCCAGCACCTCGTCCGCGGCGGCCAGCACCCGATCGCGCTCTGCCCGCTCGTAGGCGGTGACCAGCTGCCGGTATCCGGCCGACCCTTCGAGCAGCTCGGTGTGCCGGCCGCGAGCGGCAACGCGGCCGTGCTCGAGGTAGACCACCTCGTCGGCCATCGCGATGGTGGCCCGGCGGTAGGCGATCACGACGACGGTGGACGGGAGTGCGGCACGACGCAGCCCGCGCAGGATCGCCCCTTCGACCGACGCGTCCACTGAGCTGGTCGCATCGTCGAGAACCAGCAGCCGGGGTGCCCGGACCAGCGCGCGGGCCAGTGCGAGCCGCTGCCGCTGGCCGCCCGACAGGGACGTGCCGCGCTCGCCGACCCGGGTGTCCAGCCCGGCGGGCAGGGCCCGCACGAAGCGGTCGGCCTGGGCCAGCTCGAGTGCCCGCCAGACCTCGTCGTCGGGAGGCTGCCCCCCCAGCGTGACATTGCCGCGCACCGTGTCGTCGAAGATGAAAGTGGTCTGCGGGACCAGCGCGACCGCGCCGGCAAGCTCGCCGGCCCGCAGCGACCGTACGTCGGCGCCGTCGACCAGGACGCGGCCGTCGCTGGGATCGACCAACCGGACCAGCAGGCCGGCCAGGGTCGACTTGCCGGCGCCGGTAGGTCCGACGAGTGCGACCGTGCGGCCCGGCGCGACGTCGAGGCTGACGGCGTGCAGGACGGCTGCATCGCCGTAGCTGAACGACGCGTCCGCAACGGCCAGCCGGGCCGGGTCCGGTGTGCCCGGCAGCGCATCGCTGCCGTACGCCATCGAGCCCGCCGCGGTGAGGACGCGCTGCACCCGGTCCCAGCCGACCACGCTGCGGGGCAACTCGCCCAGCACCCAGCCGATGGCCCGGACCGGGAAGGCGAGGACGGTGAACAGGAAGGCCACCGACACGACGTCGGCGACCGTCACCGCGCCGGAGGCCAGCCGCACCGAACCCACCAGCAGGACGACCAGCGTGCCCAGGTTGGGCAACGCTTCCATGATCGGGTCGAACAACCCGCGGACCTGTCCGACGCCGATCAGGCTGTCCCGCAACTCTTCTGCCTTCGTACGGAAGCGCGCCGTTTCCTCCTCCTCGCGACCCAGCGTCTTGACGATGAGGGCGCCGTCGAAGCTCTCGTGCGCGACGGTACTGACCTCGGCCCGCAACTGCTGGGCCCGAGTCATCCGTGGTGACATCCGTCTGGAGTAGACGACGTTCACAGTGAAGACGCCCGGGAAGACGCAGAAGCCGACCAGCGCCAGCACCGGATCGGTCAGCAACAGGGCCCCGCCGGCGATGAAGATCATGATGATCGTCCCGACGGCGAACGGGAACGGTGCGACGGGGTACCACGTCGCCTCGACATCACTGTTGGCGTTGGACAGCAACTCGCCGGTGGAGTGCTCGTGGTGCCAGGCCAGCGGCAGCCGCAGGTATTGCCGGGTGACTCGCCGGCGATACGTCGCCTGCAGCCGATACTGCATCACGCCGGCGCCCAGCCGCCGGCCGATCATGCCCACGACCTTGAGCATCGAGACCCCGAAGATGGCAACCGCGGCCAGGGTGAGCGCGCCGGCAGTGGTCCGCCCCCGGTCGAACGCCGGCACGATAACCCGGCCGGTCACCGCCCCGATGACGAACGCGCCCCCGACCGTGGCCCCGGCGAACAGCGCGCTGCCCAGCACCGACAGCGCGAAGATGCCCGGCTCCTCGCGGATCGCCACCCCCAGCACCCGCAGGCCGCGGCGCAGCACGGCAGTCGAGGTGGATGTCACGTCATGTGCCTACCATCCCGGGGTGACCTCCTATTCCCGCGCCGAGCGTGCGGCCCTCTGCGACCTGCTGGTCGAGCTCGGCCCGGATGCGCCGACCCTGTGCGGCGACTGGACCACCGGCGACCTGGCCACCCACCTGTTCGTCCGCGAGCGCCGCCCGCTGGCCGGGCCTGGGATCCTGCTGCGGCCGCTGGCCGGGTTGACCGAGCGGAGCATGGCCGGCGCCAGGGCGAAACATGACTTCGCCGCCACCGTCGACACGCTGCGGCAGGGTCCACCCCCGTGGTCGCCGTTCCGGGTGCTGGACGCCCAGCTGAACCTGGTGGAGTACTTCGTGCACCACGAGGACGTCCGCCGGGCCGGATCCGGGTGGGCGCCGCGCGAGCTCGACCGGGCCGAGCAGGACGCCCTGTGGTCTCGGCTGGCCCGCCAGCTGCGGGCGCTGACCCGGGCCGCACCGGTCGGCGTGCTGATGACCCGGTCGGACACCGGCGAGGTGGCCCGTGGGCAGTCCGGCGACCGCACCGTCACCGTGGTCGGGCCGCCCGGTGAACTGCTGCTGTACGCGTTCGGTCGCCAGTCGGTGGCCCGCATCGACACGCTCGGCGACGCCGACGCGGTGCGACAGCTGGGGCAGACCACGCTCGGTGTCTGAGATGGCTTCCCCCGCCGCCGGGGACGAGATGGTCGTGCTGCTGGACGCGGCGCACCATCCATGCGGTGTGCTGCCCAAGTCGCAGGTGCATTCGGAGAACACCCCCCTGCACCTGGCCTTCTCCATCTACGTCTTCGACCAGCGGGCCAGGTTCCTGGCCACCCGCCGGGCGCTGGCCAAGCGGACGTGGGGCGGGGTGTGGAGCAACTCCTGCTGCGGCCACCCGGGCCCGGACGAGGAGCTCGCCGATGCGGCGCAGCGCCGGCTGAGCCAGGAGCTGGGGCTGACGGCGCTGCGGATGGACCTGGTCCTGCCCGACTTCGCCTACCGGGCGACCGGGCCGGACGGGGTGTGCGAGAACGAGGTGTGCCCGGTGTTCGTGGCCCGCGTCGAGGGGGACCCGACGCCGGACCCGGCAGAGGTGGCGGAATGGCGCTGGGTGCCGTGGCCGGACTTCCGCCGGATGGCCGAGGTGACGCCGTGGGCGATCAGCCCCTGGGCAGCCGCCCAGGTGCCGCTGCTGCCGGCGGACCTGCCGTGATCAGCGCACCACCTGGCCGGCGGCGGCCAGCGCAGCCTTGACCTGGGCGATGCGGAGCACGCCGAAATGGAACAGGCTCGCGGCCAGCACCGCGTCGGCACCGGCGGCCACGGCGGCCACGAAATCGTCCGGCTGGCCGGCGCCACCGCTGGCGACCAGCGGCACGTCCACGGCGGCCCGGACGGCCTCGATCATCGCCACGTCGTACCCGCCCCGGGTGCCGTCGGCGTCCATCGAGTTGAGCAGCACCTCACCGACCCCGAGCTGCTGACCGCTGGCCGCCCAGGCGACCGCGTCGAGTCCGGTCCCCCGCCGGCCGCCGTGCGTGGTCACCTCGAAGCCGCCGGCCGGCGCCCGGCGCGCATCGACCGACAGCACCACGCACTGCGATCCGAACCGGTCGGCCATCTCCCGCAGCAGCGCCGGCCGGGCGACCGCTGCGGTGCTCACCGAAACCTTGTCGGCGCCGGCGCGCAGCATCGAGTCCACGTCGGCAACGCTGCGGACACCGCCGCCGACAGTCAGCGGGATGAACACCCGGTCGGCGGTAGCGCGCACCACGTCATACATGGTGGAGCGGTTGGCGCTCGACGCGGTGATGTCGAGAAAGGCGATCTCGTCGGCGCCCTCGCGGTCGTACGCTGCCGCCAGCTCGACCGGGTCGCCGGCATCGCGCAGATCGGCGAAGTTCACCCCCTTGACCACCCGGCCGGCGTCGACATCCAGGCACGGAATCACCCGGACCGCGACCGTCACGGCGCCGGCTCGCGGTAGGCCACCACCTCGACCTCGACCAACATTCGCGGATCGATCAGCGCGGCGACCCCGACCATGGTCGCGGCCGGCCGAATGTCGCCGAACAGCTCCGCGTGGGCCCGGCCGACCTCTCCCCATCCGCCGATGTCGGTCACGAACATCCGGGTCTGTACGACGTCGCCGAGCGTCAGGCCGGCGGCGGACAGAGCGCGGGTCGCCACCCCGAACGCATCCAACGTTTGCTCGTAGAGGCCGTCCACAGTGGACGTACACCCGCTGACAAAGACGAACGGGCCGGCGGACACCGCCCGCGAGTAGCCGATGACGTCCTCGTACGCGCCGCCTGAGGAAATCCGGTGGATCATCGCGCGACCGCCGCGAGCGCCTCGGGGAGGGTGAAGGCGCCGGCGTACAGGGCCTTGCCCACCACGACCCCCTCGACCCCCGGCACGCCGGCGAGAGCGCGCAGGTCGTCCAAAGTAGCCACTCCCCCGCTGGCGACGACCGGCCGGTCAGTAGCCGCGCACACCTGTCGGAGGAGGTCGAGATTGGGGCCGGTCAGGGTGCCGTCGCGGTGTACGTCGGTGACGACGTAGCGCCGGCAGCCGTCGGCATCGAGCCGGGCCAGCGTCTCGAACAGGTCGCCGCCGTCGCGGGTCCAGCCGCGCGCCGACAGGGTGGTGCCGCGGACGTCGAGCCCGACGGCGATCCGGTCGCCGACCGCGCCGATCGCCG
>JALZAK010000146.1 GCA_030948385.1 Actinomycetota bacterium | reverse complement strand
GTCCGACGCCTCGGTGCAGGCGGCGGTCGCCGACTACCGGTCGCAGGGATACCCCGGCGACCCGACCCTGACCATGGCCGCCGGAACAGACGGCCAGCGGGTCACCGTCACCTGCCACCGGGTGGTGCAGATCCCGTTCGGGGCGGTGTTTGGCCAGCCGGCCGGGCTGCCCCGCACCGCGCTGTCGACGGCCCGTGCACCGCTGAGTGGCTAGCGCCGGGGCCTAGGCCGGCGGGTCGTCGGCGTGCTGCTGCAGATCGATCATCTCGGCCAGCACGTCGCGGGCATCGTCGGCGTCCGGGGCGGTGTGCGCGTCCCGCAGCTGCTTCGCGGTGCGCTCCCGGGACTCCTCGCGCTGTCTGGTCGCCAGCATGAACTCGGCCGCTTTCAGTGCCGTCTCGTTGCTGACGTCGGGGCCGCCGGCCTCGTCGGTCGGCTGCTCAGTACTCACGGACGCCTCCCCAGCCTCCGACCACCCGCGCGACAGCTCTCCCGCAGCGACCGTCGCAATGCGACGATCCTTTGTGGACTCGGCTAGACCGGGCGACGGAATGGTGACAGCCTAGCGCAATGGCTGAAACTGAACTCAATTCCACGGCGGCTGCCTTGCTGGGGCTGCTGCACCACGGATCAATGACCGGCGGGGATCTGGTGGCTGCGGCCGAGGCCAGGTTGGGCGCCTTCTGGTCGGTAACCCGCAGCCAGGTCTATCGCGAGCTGCCGGTGCTCGCCGAGCGCGGGTACCTGCGGCTGGGCAAGGCCGGCCCGCGGTCGTCCCAGCCGTACACGATCACGGCGGCCGGCAAGAAGGCGTTCAGTCGCTGGCTTTCCACGCCGCCGGGCCGGGACCACCAGCGCAACCACCTGCTGTTGCGGGCCTCTTTCGGGACCCAGCACAGCGCGGCCCAACGCCGGCAACTGTTCACCGCCGCCCGGCTCGCGCACGAACAGCGACTGACCCAGCTGCGCGAGCAGGCCCGGCAGACCGCCGGCGACCCGTACGGCAAGGCCACCTTGGACTTCGCGGTGACCTACGAGCGGGCCCTGCTGAAGTGGCTGGAGGCCCTCGCCCGGCCCTGACGTCGCCGGCCTGATGCTCGCGTAGGCTCGGCCGACGTGGGCGAGAGCGATCACCGTGAGGTCATCAAGGCCCTCGATGTGACGCTGGGTTCCATCGAGGCGGTCCTCGACGTGCCGGCGATGCGGGCCGAGTTGGCTGACCTCAACGACCAGGCCGCTGCGCCGGACCTGTGGGACGACCAGGAACACGCCCAGCAGGTGACCAGCCGCTTGTCGTTCGTCCAGGGCGAGATCAACCGGGTCGAGGGGCTGCGCCGGCGGCTGGACGACCTGTCGATCCTGTTCGACCTGGCCGAGTCCGAGGAGGACGAGGCGACCCGACTGGAGGCCACCGCCGAGCTGGCCGCGGTTCGGAAGGGCATCGACGAGCTCGAAGTCCGCACCCTGCTCTCCGGCGAGTACGACGCCCGGGACGCCCTGGTCACGATCCAATCGCAGGCCGGCGGGGTCGACGCCGCCGACTGGGCCGAGATGCTGCTGCGGATGTACCTGCGCTGGGCCGAGCGGCACGGCTATCCGACCGATGTCTACGACACCTCCTACGCGGAGGAGGCCGGCATCAAGTCGGCCACCTTCTCCGTCAAGGCCCCCTACGCCTACGGCACGCTGGCCGGCGAGCACGGCACCCACCGGCTGGTCCGGATCAGCCCGTTCGACAACCAGAGCCGCCGGCAGACCTCCTTCGCCGGCGTCGACATCGTGCCGGTGGTCGAGCAGAGCGATCACGTGACGGTCGACGAGAGCGAGATCCGGGTGGACGTCTACCGATCCTCCGGACCGGGCGGGCAGGGCGTGAACACCACCGACTCGGCCGTACGCATCACCCACCTGCCGACCGGCATCGTCGTGTCCTGCCAGAACGAGCGGAGCCAGATCCAGAACCGGGCCAGCGCCATGGCCGTGCTGGCGGCCAAGCTGCTGGAGCGCCGGCGCCGGGAGGAGAAGGCCGAGATGGACGCGCTGCGCGGCGACGGCGCCGGCAGCTGGGGCAACCAGATCCGCAGCTACGTTCTGCATCCGTACCAGATGGTCAAGGACCTGCGCACCGAGTACGAGACCGGTAATACCGGCGCCGTGCTGGACGGCGACATCGACGGTTTCATCGAGGCGGAGATCCGCTGGAAGCGCACCCAGGAACCCAGTTCCTGAAACCTGCTATCTACACACGGCGTCACAACTAGGACAGATCGGCTCAGCCGTTCGGCCACTGTAATGCTCGACTACTTGACGTCGAACCTGCGATCACGCATCGTGAGCGCAGCGTTATCGGGGGAGCATCGATCTGCGACCGGTCCGACGGTCACCTGCGCTTCGGCGCGAGGTCGCAGGGAGCTACTGGTGAAACCGACCCTGACCGACGATCTGGTCGATCACGGGGGAGCTCTTTCATGCTGAAGTCGGTCTTTCACCGGTCACTGGCCACGCTCGCGGCGACGCTCCTGGTCAGCCTGGCGCTTCCGCTCACCGGGGCGACCGCCGCCGGCACCGCCGGCGTCGACGACTTCAGCCAGTGCAAGAACGGCGCCGGCCAGCTGTCCTGCACCGGCTGGACCAACGGCATCCTCAACGCGTCCAACAGCACCTACCGCGAGGACGGCGTCACGCCGCAGCGGCTGGTGATGAACTTCGGCACCGCGGGCGTCCACACCATTCAGATCAGCTACCTCGCGCTTGACGGCAGTCACCACGCCTACGACTCGCTGGCGACCTGGAATCACACCGAGACCGCCGCGGACCGCTGCCAGGGCATCAGCGCAGCGCTGTGCGTGGGAGGGGCGGTGTCGACCTTCCCGATCCCGGCCGACCCGACCCCGGTCCCCCCGACCGGCCCCGGAATCAGCAACATCACCGCCGCCCACCAGCTCCCGGGTCAGCAGATGGAGCTCTACGGAGGCACCCTGACCGGAGTCGACAACCAGGCCCACGGCACCTACGCCCCCGACTACGGCAGTGTGCTGGTCACGCTGACGACAACGTCGGCCAACGCCGAGATCATGCTGCTGTTCGGTGGTCACATCGCGGCGGGGGG
>JALZAK010000125.1 GCA_030948385.1 Actinomycetota bacterium | reverse complement strand
CCGTATCGCGCAACGGGTTCTGTACGGGTTCTGAGGTCACCGGGACGGCCGGCCGTAATCGCGTCGTGTCGGGCCCTGTCTGCGTGTGAGGCTCCGCGACCGGGGGCGCTGGTCTTTAGGTGTTACGCGCAGTGTGTGCGGCGTGCAGGTCGGACAGGGCGGCTGCGATGACCTGGTCACGGTCGGCTGAGGCGTGCTGGTAGCGCATCGCAGCGGCCGGGGTGGAGTGACCCAGCCGGCCCATCAGTTCGGCCAGCGTGGCGCCCGTCGCAGCCGCCAGGACCGCGCCGGTGTGGCGGAGGTCGTGGAATCGCAGGTCTGGACGGCCGGCCTTCTCGCGGGCTCGGTAGAACACCCTGTAGAGGCTGGACGGGGCCATGTGCTCACCGCTGGCGCCGGGGAACAGCAGCCCGTCGCGGCCGGGCTGTGTGTGTTCCAGTAGATGCGCCTTGACCACGCCGGCCAGGTGCGGGGGGATCGCAACGTCGCGGGCCCCGGCGTCGCTCTTGGGCGTTCCGACGACGTAGGCCCCGGCGACGTGGGTGACACCCCGGCGGATGCGTAGCCGGCCGGCCTTCGTGTCCACATCGGAGCGGCGCAGCTCGGTCAGCTCCCCGAACCGGAGAGCACACCATGCGCCGAACAGCCCCATGAGCCGGTAGCGGTCGGGCATGGCGGCGACGATGGTCTCGAGCTCGGGCAGCGTGGCCGGCCTTATCTGCACCTTCCGCCTGGCATGGCCGGCCCCGCGGATTCGGCACGGGTTCGCGTCGAGTACGTCATCGGCAACGGCGGAGGAGAACATGGTTCGCAGCAGGGCGTATGCGTGGGCCCGCCGGGTCGGCGTGGACACGTCTAGGGCTGCGTACCACCCGCGCACCCTTGCCGGGGTCACGCGGGACATCTTCAACCGGCCCAGCTCGGGCAGGATCAGGTCATCGAGCAGTCCCCGGTACAGCTCACGGGTCCGCGGCTTGAGTTCCCGGCCGGCCAGCCACGCGTCGGCATAGTCGGTCAGCGGTGGGTCGTCGCGGCGTTCCGGCTCTATCGCCACGCCGACCGCATAGTCGGCCAGCCAGGCGGTCGCGTCGAGCTTCGTATCGAACGTGACCGGGGCGCTCTGCAACGTTCCGTCGGGCAGCCGGTAACGCGCCTGCCAGCGGCGGGACGGGAGCTGCCGGACGGTCCCCGAGCCCTGCGGCCGGCGTTTCCGAGGCGTCACTAGGCTGTCTCCCTGTATCCGGGTCGTGCCATTCGCGTGCCACTACAGTGGCACAACCTGGCAGCCAGTGTCCACGAGAGTCCACTACCAGAGGGGCATAATCGCAGGTCAGACAGCCAAGCCCGCAGGTCAGGGACTCGCCCGCAAACAGGTTCAAGTCCTGTATCGCCCACAAAGCACATGGCGGCCACCAGGTAGGGGTCGGTCACCGGGACGCGCCGCTAGTCACCTGCCCGCTCGTCGACGCGCCAGCCGCCGGTCACCGGCTCCCTGTCCGAAGTGGGCCACCCGGGATGCGGTGTGAGCGTCCCCAGCCCCCGGCGCACCAGCAGGGGGTAGGAGAACCGATCGACAAACGGCGCCGCGTTGAGCGCACGCAGCCACCACGGCGCCCCCGCCGTGTCGAAGCGCGCGCCGTATCCGTGCGGAATCTGGTTCCATCCGGTCAGGCGCACGTCCTCAGGGTGCCGTACGTCTGCTCGCCCGAGGGCAAGGCGGTCATCGGGTGCTTATACGGTCATGGTTCGTCTCCGAACCGAAGGGACCGCAATGCAGCCGTGGCCTGGCACGTCGTACCCGCTCGGCGCGACGTACGACGGCACCGGCACCAACTTCACGCTCTTCTCCGAGGTCGCCGAGCAGGTCGAGCTGTGCCTGTTCGACACCGACGGCACCGAGACGCGCTTCGATCTGCCCGAGGTCGACGGGTACGTCTGGCACGGCTACCTGCCGGGCATCGTCCCCGGGCAGCGGTACGGGTTCCGCGTCCATGGAAGTTATGACCCCGAACACGGCACCAGATGTAATCCGAGCAAGCTTCTGCTCGACCCCTACTCCAAGGCCGTTGACGGTGACATCGACTGGGACGAGTCCCTGTTCGGATACCAGTTTGCCGACCACTCCGCGCGCAACGACCTGGACTCCGCGCCGCACATGATGAAGTCGGTCGTCATCAGCCCCTTCTTCGACTGGGACAACGACAGGCACCCGCGTACGCCGTACAACGAGACCGTCATCTATGAGGCCCATGTGCGCGGCCTGACCATGGCCCATCCCGACATTCCCGAGGACATGCGCGGCACCTACGCCGCCCTGTCCCACCCGGTGATGATCGACCACCTGCGCAAGCTCGGGGTCACGGCAATCGAGCTGATGCCGGTGCACCAGTTCGTCAAGGATCATCAACTGGTCGGTCGCGGGCTGACCAACTACTGGGGCTACAACACCATCGGATTCCTGGCGCCGCACAACGGCTACGCGCTGCGGCGCAATCCTGGTGAGCAGGTGCTGGAGTTCAAGGGGATGGTTCGGGCACTACACGCGGCCGGGATCGAGGTGATCCTCGACGTCGTCTACAACCACACCGCTGAAGGCAACGAGCTGGGCCCCACACTGTCCCTGCGTGGTATCGACAACGCCGCTTACTACCGGCTCGTCGATGGCAAGCCGGAGTACTACATGGACTACACAGGCACCGGCAACTCGCTCAACGTCCGCCACCCGCACACGCTGCAGCTGATCATGGACTCACTGCGCTACTGGGTGCTCGAGATGCATGTCGACGGCTTCCGGTTCGACCTGGCCTCGGCACTGGCCCGCGAGTTGCACGACGTCGACCGGCTGGCCGCCTTCTTCGACCTCGTACAGCAGGACCCGGTCGTCTCCCAGGTGAAGCTGATCGCCGAGCCCTGGGATGTCGGCGACGGCGGATATCAGGTCGGCAACTTCCCTCCACTGTGGACCGAGTGGAACGGCAAGTACCGCGACACGGTGCGCGACTTCTGGCGCGGCCAGCCGGCCACGCTCGGGGAGTTCGCGTCCAGGCTGACCGGATCCAGCGACCTCTACGAACACTCCGGGCGCCGCCCGTTCGCCAGCATCAACTTCGTGACCGCCCATGACGGCTTCACGCTGACCGACCTGGTCTCCTACGACGACAAGCACAACGAGGCCAACGGGGAGAACAACCAGGACGGCGAGGGCCACAACCGCTCGTGGAACTGCGGCGTGGAAGGCCCGACAAGCGACCCGCAAATCCTGGCGCTGCGTGAGCAGCAAAAGCGCAACTTTCTCGCCACGTTGTTCCTCTCCCAAGGCGTGCCGATGCTCCTGCACGGTGATGAGTTGAGCCGCACCCAAGGGGGCAACAACAACGCCTACTGCCAGGACAACGAAGTCTCCTGGGTCGACTGGAAGGACGCCCACCAGCACGACGCGCTGACCGACTTCACCGCACTGGTCGCCAAGCTCAGGCACGACCACCCCGTGCTGCGCCGGCGCCGCTTCTTCGGTGGCCGGCCCATCCGCACCGGCGAGGAGCTTCGCGACATCGCGTGGTTCACCCCCGCCGGCAAGGAGATGACAGTCGAGGACTGGGACGCCGGCTTCGGGCTGGCCCTCGCGGTCTTCTTGAACGGCGACGGCATCGCCGACCTCGACCGCCGCGGTGAGCCGGTGCACGACGATTCGTTCCTGCTGTGCTTCAACGCCCACGACAGCTCGGTCGGCTTCACTGCTCCCCCGGCCGGGTACGGCTCGACGTGGGAAGTGGTCGTGGACACCGCCCTGCCGGCGCAGGCACCCGCGGGCGGCCCGCGGTCGGTGAAGGCCACCGAGTCGATCGAGGCGGCGGCGCGTTCGCTGCTGGCCCTGCGGCGCACCGGCTGACGGTGGCCGCGCCGCCCACGTCGACCTACCGGCTCCAGCTGCACGCCGGATTCGACTTCGCCGCGGCTGGCGCCGTCGCCGGCTATCTGGCTGACCTCGGGGTGTCGCACGTGTACAGCTCCCCGCTGTTGCAGGCAGCTCCGGGCTCGACGCATTGCTACGACGTGGTCGACCACTCGCGGGCGAATTCAGAGCTCGGCGGCGAAGCAGGGCGGCAGCGCCTGGCCGGGCGGCTCCGGGAAGCCGGCCTGGGTTGGGTGGTCGACGTGGTCCCCAACCACATGAGTGTCGCGATCCCGGTGCTGAACGCGTGGTGGTGGGAGGTGTTGGAGCACGGGCCGGCAGCCGAGCATGCCGAATACTTCGACATCGACTGGTCGCGTGGCCGGCTGCTGCTGCCCGTTCTGGCCAACGGCCCCGACGAGCTGGACGGGTTGGAGATCCATGGCGTGGAGCTGCGGTATCGCGACGCGCGCTTCCCGGTGTGCGCCGGAACCGGCGGCGGATCGCCGGCGCAAGTGCACGCCCGGCAGCACTACGAGCTGGTGGAATGGCGACGGGCCGACTCTGACCTGAACTACCGGCGCTTCTTCGACGTCACCGGACTGGCCGGCCTGCGCGTCGAACTGCCGGCAGTATTTGCCGACACCCATCGTGAGGTGCTGCGGTGGGTGGCCGCCGGCGACGTCGACGGGCTGCGGATCGACCACCCGGACGGCCTTGCCGACCCGGAGGCCTATCTCGCGCGCTTGGCGCTCGAAGCTGCCGGCACCTGGGTGGTGGTGGAGAAGATCCTGCAACCCGGCGAGGTCCTGCCGCCGTCCTGGGAGTGCGCAGGCACCACGGGATACGACGCGCTGCGCGAGGTCGCCGGCGTTTTCCTCGATCCGGCCGGGGAGGAGCCACTGACCGAGCTGTACGCCGACCTCACCGGCGAGCCGACCGACTTCGCCGAGCTGGCGTACGAGCTCAAGCTGCGGGCGGCCACAACCAGCCTGCGTGCCGAGACGCAGCGACTGGCCCGGCTGCTCCCGGAGGTTCCGGCCGCGGCGGACGCGGTGGCCGAGGTGATGGCCTGCTTCCCGGTCTACCGCAGCTACCTGCCCGGCGCGGGGACCGACCGGCTGACTGCCGCGATCGAGGCCGCGCGCCGGCGCCGGCCGGATCTCTCCGAAGCAATCGGCGCCGTGAGTGTGGCTGCGAGGGTGGCCGGCGGCGAGTTCGCCACCCGGCTGCAGCAGACCACCGGCGCGGTGATGGCCAAGGGCGTGGAGGATTGCGCCTTCTACCGCTACCACCGGCTGTGCGCGTTGAACGAGGTGGGCGGCAGCCCGGCACATTTCGGCCTGAGCCCGGAACCGTTCCACGCGGCCTGCCTCACGCGGCAGCGGGACCGGCCATCGTCGATGACCACCCTGTCCACGCACGACACCAAGCGCAGTGAGGACGTCCGCGCCCGGCTGACCGTGCTGGCCGAGATGCCCGGCCGGTGGTCAGACGCCGTCCGGGACTGGGCCGGCCGCCGGCCGGCGCCGGACGCCAATCTCGGCTACCTCACCTGGCAGACGCTGGTCGGAGCCTGGGCGCTGCCACCCGAGCGCGCGCAGGAGTACTTGCGCAAGGCTGCCCGGGAAGCCAAGCAACACACCTCGTGGACCGACCCGGACACGGAGTACGAAGCCCGTCTGCAGGATTTCGTGGCCGGCGTCTACGCCGATGGGCCGCTGCTGGCCGCGATCGCCGCCTTCGCCGGGCAGATCACACCGGCCGGGTGGTCGAACTCACTGGGACAGAAGCTGACCCAACTGACCATGCCGGGCGTGCCGGACAACTACCAGGGCAGCGAGCTCTGGGACCTGTCCCTGGTCGATCCGGACAACCGCCGCCCGGTCGACTACCTGGTACGGCGGGACATGCTTGCCGAATTGGACGCCGGCGCGGTGCCGTCGGTCGACGCGACCGGAGCGGCCAAGCTGCACGTCGTGTCGCAGACGTTGCGACTGCGCCGCGACCAACCGTGGGTATTCGCCGGCTCCCACCTGCCGATCCGGGCCGAGGGCCCGGCCGCCGACCACCTGCTCGGCTTCGCCCGCGCCGGCGCGGTGATCACCCTCAGCACCCGGCTGCCGGTCGGGCTGGCCCGGCGTGGTGGCTGGACCACCACCCGGCTGCAACTCCCCGCGGGCAGCTGGACCGACCGGCTGACCGGCCGCGCGTTCGCCGGCGCCGTGAGGCTGGCCGACCTGCTGGACCGGCTGCCGGTCGCGCTCCTGCAGCAGGCCGACCTCGCCCGGCCGGCGGCTGCCGCCCCGAGTCGAGAACAATGACCTGATGGCGACGCTCGAGGTGTGGGCCCCGCACGCCGGCCGGGTGCAGGTCGAGGTCGCCGGCGAGCGCCACCCGCTGACCGCGCGGGATGACGGCTGGTGGCTGACCGACACGCCGGTCGAGCCGGGCGCCGACTACGCGTTCCTGATCGACGACGACGAGACGCGGCTACCCGACCCGCGCTCCCGCTGGCAGCCGCAGGGGGTGCACGGGCCCAGCCGGCGCTATGAAGACGCCGCGTTCGACTGGACCGACCAGGCGTGGCGCGGCCGCCAGCTCGCCGGAAGCGTCACGTACGAACTACATGTCGGTACGTTCACCGAGGCCGGCACCTTCGACGCGGCCATCGAACGGCTGGATCATCTGGTCGATCTGGGAGTGGACCTGGTCGAGTTGATGCCGGTCAACGCCTTCGACGGCGAATGGGGCTGGGGCTACGACGGGGTCGATTGGTACGCCGTGCACGCGCCCTACGGCGGTCCGGACGGCCTCAAGCGATTCGTCGATGCCGCCCACGTGCGCGGCCTGGGCGTACTGCTCGACGTTGTTTACAACCACGTGGGACCGGTGGGCGGCTACCTGGACCGGTACGGGCCGTACTTCTCGCAAGTGCGCACCATGTGGGGGCCGGCCGTCAACCTGGACGGGAGCGGGTCGGACCAGGTCCGCCGCTTCATTGTCGACAACGCGTTGATGTGGCTGCAGGCCTACCACCTCGACGGCCTCCGACTTGACGCGGTGCATGCACTGGTTGACACCCGCGCGGTGCACCTGCTCGAGGAGCTCGCGGTAGCCGTCGCGGCGATGTCGGCGCACGTCGGCCGGCCGCTGGCCCTGATCGCCGAATCCGACAGCAACGACCCGAGGCTGGTCACCAGCCGATCCGCCGGCGGCTACGGTCTCACCGCGCACTGGTCCGACGACTTCCACCACACCCTGCACACCGTGCTCACCGGCGAGCGCCAGGGCTATTACGCCGATTTCGGTTCGCTGGCCGGGTTGGCCAAGACGTTGACCGGGGCGTACTTCCACGACGGCACCTGGTCGTCGTTCCGCGGACGCAACCATGGCCGCCCGGTGGACACCCGGCGCACGCTGGGCTCCAGATTCTTGGGCTACCTGCAGGACCACGACCAGGTCGGCAACCGCGCCGCCGGCGACCGCATCTCCGCCACGATCTCCACCGACCTGGTCAAGGTCGGGGCCGCTCTCGTCCTCACCGCACCGTTCACCCCCATGCTGTTCATGGGTGAGGAGTGGGCCGCATCGACGCCGTGGCAGTACTTCACCAGTCACCCCGACCCGGCCGTCGCCGCCGAGGTCAGCGCCGGCCGGCGGGCCGAGTTCGCCCGGCACGGCTGGGGCGACACGCCCGTTCCCGACCCGCAGGACCCGGCCACCTACCGGGCCTCCCGGCTGGACTGGAGCGAACGCGACGAGCCCGAGCACGCCGACGTACTCGACTTCTATCGCAAGGCGATCGCGGTCCGCCGGCAGCGCAGTGAGTTGACCGACCCGCGGCTGGACGCGGTGTCCGTGGACTTCTCCGAGGAAGGTCGCTGGCTGGTGGTTACGCGGGCCGGCCTGCGGATCGTGGTCAACTTCGCCGACGAGCGACAGACGGTTCCGCTCGACGGTGCGCCGCTGGGCGTGCTCCTCGCGTCGCGACCGGGCTTCATCTACTCCGACGGCAAGGTGGACCTCGACGGCCAGTGCGTGGTGATCGTCGAACTGGCCTGACGGCGGTGGGCCGCCGGCGCATTACCGTGGCCGGGTGCATCAGTTGCTGCCGGCCGCCGCCGAGGTAGACCTCTTCGCGGCATACGCGCAGCCCGATGCCGGGGTACGGGTGAACTTCGTGACCAGCGCCGACGGTGCCGCCACCCTGGAGGCACGCTCCGCCGGCCTGTCCGGACCGGCCGACCGGACCGTGTTCCGCGTGCTGCGGGCGGTTGCCGACGTGGTGCTGGTCGGCGCCGGCACCGCCCGGGTGGAGGGCTACGGCCCGGTCCGGCCGGCGCCGGAACATCAGGCCTGGCGCCGGGCCCACGGCCTGCCGCCGGTCCCGCCGGTCGCCATCGTGAGCGGGTCGCTGGCCTTGGACCCGACCACCGCGATGTTCACGGCGGCGCTCACCCGGCCCATCGTGCTGACCGGGCCGGCGCCGCCGGCTGACCGGCTGGCGCTGCTCGAGCCGGTGGCCGATGTCATCCGCGGCGATTCGCCGGGAAACTGGCTCCAGACGTTGACCGAGCGCGGGCTGTCCCGCGTGCTCTGCGAGGGCGGCCCGCGGCTGTTCAGCGCCCTGCTCGCCGGCGATCACGTCGACGAGCTGTGCCTGACGGTTTCCCCGCTATTGGCAGGCCCGGCTGAGTTGCGGATGACCGCGCCGGAGGCCAGCATCCCGACCCGCGGCCT
>JALZAK010000112.1 GCA_030948385.1 Actinomycetota bacterium | reverse complement strand
CGGCCGGCCACGCCGGCGAGGTATCCGGCGACGCCCGCCGGCGACCCGGCCAGCGCGGCCAGTGCAGGCAGCACGTACGCCGCGCCGAGCCCGGCCGCTACCACGCCGGCCCGCGCCGGTGACCCGAACGCGGCCCACAGCGACTTGCCGTAACCGTCGGCCAGCGCAGTCCAATCGGCGTACATCTCGCAGCTGGCAAGTGTCGTGCCGTCCACGATGCCGCCCCGGCCACCGGCCGCCTTGACCGCGCGCACCAGCGCCACATCCTCGACCACCTGATCGCGGACCGCCCGGTGACCGCCGGCCCGGTCGTAGGCCGACCGCCGGATCGCCAGCAGCTGCCCGTTTGCTGCGGTCAGCGACGGCCGGGGCGAGCGTTCGGCCAGCCGCAGCGGCAGAAAGGACAGCCAGGACCACTGCAGCAGCGGCTGCACCAGTCGGGGGCCGGCGCCGGCCGCGATCTGCCGTGGGTACGGGCAGACCACGTCCAGACCGGATTCGATCAGGCAGTTGACGGTGGCGGCCAGCGCCGCCGGTGCCAGCACCACATCGGCGTCGACGAACACCAGCACGCCGGCGGCGCCGTCGGCCGCGTCGGCCGCGTCGGCGAGTTGCTGGCAGGCGTACGCCTTGCCCAGCCAGCCGGCCGGCAACGGGTCACCGGCGATGACGCGGACCCGGGGGTCGGTGCCGGCGACGGCCCGGCAACGTTCGGCTGAGCCGTCCGTCGACCCGTCGTCGAGGATGAGGATCTCCAGTTCGGCAACGCCCTGCTGGTCCAGCAGCGAGCGCAGGCAGGACTCCACCCGGCCGGCTTCGTTCCGCATGGGCAACAGCATGGACACCCGGAGGTCGGTTTCTCCGCGAGGAACCGCCGGCCGACGCAACAGGCGGGCGTTGATGGCCGCGTGCGTTGTCGCCGCGACGGCGACGGCGGCACACCAGCGCACCGGCCTCATCCGCGCTGTCCGATGCGCCGCCGGCTATTCAGAGTCCAGGCCAGGGGGACCGCCACCAGCCCCATCAGCAAGGCCCCCCAGGCCGCCGACCCCGGCAGCCCGAAGAACGCGGCATGCGCGAGCACCGAGGAGGCGTACGTCCACAGATACAGTGCCACCGGCACAGCATCGGCTGAGCCGTCGCGCGCCGGCTGGTGGCGTCCCGAAACGACAGTGGCCAGGACCAGCCCGATGAGCACCGCGACAGCCAGCCAGCCGGCGAAGTTCGAGAGCGGCACGTGCGGGATTCCCGGCAGCCCCGGCCGCGAGTGCGCCCAACGCCAGTGACCGGCCTGGACCATCTGCGGGTCGAGGAACACATCCCAGGAGGCCAGTGCCAGGCCGGTCAGTAATCCTTGCGCCAGCCGGCCGGTCACCAGCCGGGCGGCCACGACGTAGGCCGGGTAGGCCATCATCGTCCACGCCAGCGGGATGACCAACGGCACGCCGGCGAGCTTCGCGCCCAAGCTCCCGGCGTACGCGTACTGGCCGAACGGTATTCCGGAGGCGACGCCGACCGCTTCGGCGAGGAAACCTCCGCCGGCCGAGACCAGCACCAGCCCGGCCGTCCACGCCGGCCCGCGCGCGATGAGTGCCGATGTCACCGACGCCAGGAAGAAGGCCAGCACGGTGGCGATGGTCAGCGTGGCGCGGGCCTGACCGTGCACCAGCGGGTAGGCGATCTCGGCGAGTACTACCAGGATGGCGAGTGCGACCGGCGTCCGGCGAGCCGCCTCAGCCATGCGACCCTGCGACGGCGGATGCGTCCAGCGGGAGCCGACGGCCCAGCACCGCGAAGCTGCGGTCGTCGCCGGCGAAGCAGTGTGCACGCCGGACGTCGACGAAGCCCAGCCGGCGGTAGAGTCGCCAGGCCCGGGACGGCCCCTCCGGTGTGCTCAGCACCACCGTCTCTTGTGGACAGCCGGCCAGCACGGCGGTCAGCAGCTGCTGGCCGAGGCCACGGCCCTGGCAGTCCGGCCGGACGTGCAGCTCGCAGAGCTCGAACGGGTCGGTCAGCCAGGTCCGCACGCCTGCCGGACCGAGGGCGCGGCGCACCTCGTCGTGCCACCACTGGCCCGGAGCGCCCTGATAGCCGTAGGTGAAGCCCACCACCGTGTCGGTCGCGTCGTACACCGCGACCGCCCGGAAGCCGGCTCGCTGGCTGTGCAGCACGACGTAGCCCTTGCGCTGCGCGCCGGTCTCGGGCGGGTATCCCATCGCCGCGCAGTAGATCCCGAGGGCGGCGTCGAGGTTGCGCTGCAGGTCTTCGGCGGACCAGGTGACCAGTTTCATGCCAGCGGATCCGCCCCGAACAGCGTGCCGGCACTGCCGACGACGGCGAACCGGGCGAACAGCTCCTCGGCGTACCACCGCTCCTCGGCGGTACGCCGAATCGCCGTCTGGTGGGCCGGTCGGCGATAGGCGAAATCCCGCAGCGCCTCGGCGCTGTCCCACAGGCTGAAGGTGCCCTGCACACCGACCGGGGCTTCGCCGACCCCGAGGGTGGCCAGCAGGCCGGGCCGCTGCTGGAGGTCCGCCGCAACAGGTGGCACCGCCCGCCAGAACCGAACCAGCCGGCGCGGCGAGATGCGGGCTCTCGTCAGCGCGGCCACGGGTCCCTCCCAGCGGGCGGTCTCGGGCCGGCCGAACGGCTCCCGGCCGGACCACTGGCCCCGAGCCGACAGCGGCCGCAGATCCACCCGCCAGCGCTCGGCGGCGATCCGTCGCCAGTTCCGCGCGACGGCTGACCGTTCGAACGCGTCGGCACTGTCGCGTCCGGACCATGCGCACAACAATGCCCAATGGGTCGGGTCGGCGGCCCGCACCGTGAAGCGGCGACCGTCGCCGGTGCCCAGCAGTTTGCCGAACCGCAGCCCGGTCAGCCGGCGCACCTGCCGGCGGTCCAACGCCATCCGCAACACAGCGGCCGGCACCTGCCGGTCGGCGACGCGCCAGACGTGCAGGGTGACCAGGACCGGTACGGGCTCGCTCATCGGGGTCGAGCCTACGGCCGGGTCAGTGCACCTCGGCCGGAGTGCCGCCGGTCAGTCGCAGCAGCTCCTGATAGCTGGTATCGAATACGGTCTGCGGCGTGCCGGCGGCCGCCCAGATGACCGGGTAGTCGGCCAGCGCGACGTCGACGACCGTCCGAAGTGGACTCGGATGGGCCAGTGGGGCAACGCCGCCGATCGGTTGACCGGTGGCGGCGCGAACGTAGGCAGGGTCGGCCCGGGACAGCGCCGGCAGCCCGAGCAGTGCGGCGACCTTGGCCTCGTCGACCCGATGGGCGCCACTGGCCATCACCAGCACCGGCTGGACCGAACGGAAGATCAGGCTGTTGGCGATCGCGCCGATGTCGACGCCGAGCGCCTCGGCAGCCAGCGCAGCGGTGGTGGCGGCCACCGGCAGTTCGCGGACCGAGCCGGCGGCTCCCAGCGCCTGCAGTGCGGCCCGTACCCGTTCGACGTTGGGGTGCATGCCGACCAGTTGAGCAGAAGTACCCAGGCCGGTCGAGCCGCACGCCCCATCCCCGTCGGCGCCGTGCCGCTGATGCTGCTGGTATGACCGTCGATGCCGCTCCGACCGCCCGTTCCCTGGCCGCTGCCACCCGCCCCGACCGCGACCGTTACGTCGACCTGCTCCGGGTGTTCGCCATCGGCACCGTCGTGCTGGGTCACTGGCTGATGGCGGTCGTGGCCGTCGACCGGCAGGGGCGGGTCGGCGCCGGCAACGCGCTGACCAGCGTGCCGGCGCTGCAGTACGCCACCTGGTTGCTCCAGGTGATGCCGCTGTTCTTCTTCGTCGGGGGCTTCGCGCACTTCACCGGCATGCAGGCACGTGCCCGGCGTACCGGTCGCGCCGGCGGTGCGTACGCCGAGTTCGTGACCGCCCGGATCACCCGGCTGCTACGACCGACCGCGCTGTTCGTCTCTGCCTGGCTTGCCGTCTCGCTCGCCTTGGAACTGCTGGGGTGGCAGTCCGGCGTGGCCGCGCTGGCGGTCCGTACCGTGGCGCAGCCGCTGTGGTTCCTCGGTGTCTACCTGGGCGTGATGGCGCTGGCACCGCTCATGCTGCGCTGGCATCGGCGTCAGCTCGGCTGGGTGCCGGTCCAGCTCGGGCTCGGCGTCATCGCCGTCGACGCGGCTGCCTTCGGTCTGCACCTGCCCGGCCTGCGGATGGTCAACGTCGCCCTGGTCTGGTTGACGATCCACCAGTTCGGCTACCTGTACGCAGACGGCATCCTGCTGTGCGCCGGCCGGCGAGTTCCCGCCGCCATGGTGATCGGCGGCCTGCTCACCGTGCTGGCACTGACACTCACGGGGACCTATCCGGTGTCCATGGTCGGAATGCCCGGCGAGCGCGTCTCGAACATGAACCCCCCGACGGTGGCGCTGCTCGCGCACGCAGTGTGGCTGGTTGGCCTGGCTCTGCTGCTTCGCGGCCCGCTCTCGCGCTGGCTGCGGCACCGTCGCGTGTGGACGGCGGTGATCGCGGCCAACGGGGTGGTGATGACCGTGTTCCTGTGGCATCTGACTGCGCTGTTCGCCGTGTACGCGGTGATCCTGGGCGGCGGATGGGCCGGAATGCTGCCGGCGGCCGGGTCGCCGTGGTGGTGGGGCACCCGGCCGCTGTGGCTGGCCGGGCTGGCTGCCGTCGGTCTGGTCCTGGTGGCGGTGTGCCGGCGGGCGGAGCGGCCCCGCTTGATGCCGCCGGCGCCCCCGATGGGCGGCCCACGGGCGGCCGTCGCCGCCACCGCTTGCTGCCTGGGTGTGCTCGGGTTCTCCGCAACCGGCTTCGGCGGCCTCCTGACGGGACACTCGGTCTCTCTCGCCGGGCTCCCCATGACCGCGCCGGCCGCGGCGGCGCTGATGTTCGGCGGCTGGGCGATGTTGTCCGGCCGAACCCCGAACAATGCCTAGGCCGCCGAGGTGTGGAGCCTTTTCCGAGTTATAGCTCGCACAACCCTCCACGCCTTCGCGGGACCAACCGGATTGGAGCTGATCCCGGGAATGGATTGCGGTTCTGTCGGTCCGGGGGTTTACTGTTCTGGTTCGAACATACGTTCGAACATATGCGCCGGCTGGCCGGCCGGCGTGAGCGGGTCTCCTCCGCCGCGACGTGGTCCTCGACCCCCGCGTCGCGGCGGGGAGTCGCCGGTCCGGGGCGCGTGGGGAAGCGCCGCCCCGGCCCGGCCCCGCTGCTGCCCGCCTTCCCCTCCGGCAGCGCACCAGTCCCGGGACAGGGCCGGGTGGGAGGGCTGTGCCAGTGACGCGGTTGTACGGCGATGCCATCGACAACGCCGTCGACGACGGCGCCGATGTCCGGCGCCGGGATGACGAGCCCGAGCTGTTCCAGTGGCGCGGCCGGCGCTACCTCGTCCGCGCCGTTCTCGGCCATTGGACCGAGGCCGGTGGATGGTGGCGCGTCGCCGTTGGCTCAGCTCTCGCCGGCGGGGTCGGCGCCGTCGACGACCGGGAGCGGGAGTTCTGGCGGGTGGAGGCCGGCGTGGGCAGCGGCGCCGACACCGGCGTGTTCGACCTGTGTTTCGACTGGTCGCCCGGCCGGTGGACCGTCGTTCGGGTGCAGGACTGATTCGGCGATGACCAGGCTGCCCGCCCCGCCGGCCCGCCAGTCCGCGCTGGCGTTGCTGACCCAGGCCCGGCGTGCGCTGGTCGAGGCAAGCACGGTGGACCGTCCGGCCGAGCGATATTCCGCCGCGCATCTGGCCGCCCTACGAGCAGCGGCGGCGATCCTCGCCGCCCGCGCCCGGCCGGCGGCAGCCGGGGCACGCCGGCCGAGCCGGCCGACCAGCGCCTGGACGCTGCTGTGTGCGGTGGCCCCGGAGATGGCCGAGTGGGCCGGGTTCTTCGCTGCCGGGGCCGCCAAGCGGGCGGCCGCCGAGGCCGGAATGCCCCGGGCGGTGACCGCCCGCGAGGCCGACGACCTGCTCCGCGACGCCGAGACCTTCCTCGCCGTGGTCGAGACTTCGCTCGGCCAGATCGTCCAGCCGCTGCTGACCGTCGCCGGCCACCGGTGAGATGTCCGACCCATTCGTGCACCTGCATGTGGCCTCCGGCTACTCCCTGCGCCACGGCGCCAGCTCACCGCAGGTGCTGGCCGAGCGGGCCGCCGAGCACGGCATGGACGCCCTGGCCCTGACCGACCGGGACGGGGTGTACGGGGCGGTCAAGTTCACCAGCGCCTGCCGCTCGGTCGGGGTGCGGCCGCTGTTCGGGTTCGACCTCGCGGTCACGCCGCTGCTCGGGGA
>JALZAK010000097.1 GCA_030948385.1 Actinomycetota bacterium | reverse complement strand
GGGCCGGGCTCGGGGCCTCCCGGTCGCGGTGCCCGGCGGGCGCTGCGTACGCCGCCGCCAGCCGCCAGTTCCGCGTCGGTGCAGTTGCCCGGCCGGGTTGCGGTGGCGGCGGTGTGCGCCTTGGGGTACCCGGCCTGGCAAGCGGTCGGGTCGAAGTTGAGCTCCAATCCGAAGTGCGACGTCCACTGCGCGGTGGTCGGGTCGTACTGCACGACAGTGAAGCCACCGGTGGTGACCGCAGGGTAGGTGACCAGGATCTGCTCGAGGCCGGCGAGCCGGCGGTTCTGCACCCGGCCGACGACGGTGAGGTTGGACAGCAGCACCCCCAGGGTGGGCCGCAGCCCGCTGAGCAGGCTCTGCAACTCTCCGGCGGCGCCCGGCCCGTCGGCCAGCAACCGGCGGATGTCGGGGTCGCTGCGCCGCAGCTGGGCGGAGAGCGAGGCCAGCCCGGCGGCGAACCGCTTGATGTCCTGGCTGGAGGCCCGCTGGGTGTCCAGAACAACGCGGCTGTCGCGGATCAACCCGATGGTCTGGTCGAGGTTGGAGTTGGCCGCGGTGAGCAGTGCATCGCCGCTGTCGAGGAGCCGCTGCAGGTCCGGGCCGGCGTCGCGGAAGGCGGTATCCAGCTCGTCGATCACGGTCGTGAGGTCGCGCCGGTCCACCGAGTTGACCAGCCGGTCGAGGTTGAGCATCAGGGTCTGCACCGGCAGCGGGGTCGCGGTCCGGCTCCGCGGGATCACGCTGCCTGCGTGCAGGTACGGTGCCGCCGAGGACAGCGGCTGCAGGTCGACGTACTGCTCCCCCACCGCGGACCGGTCGCTGACGATGGCCCGGGTGTTGGCGGGAACGCCCGGGTGCGGATTCATCCGTAACTCGACCCGGACGCCGTCGCGGTGCAGGTGCAGCGCGCCCACCCGGCCCACGGTCACGCCCCGATAGGTCACTTCGGCACCGGAGAAGATGCCGCCCGATTCGGCGAAGTCGGCGTTGACGACGTAGGTCCGGTTGAAAAGCGCTCCGCCGAGGCCCACGTAGCGCAGCCCGACGTAGGCAACCCCGAGTACGGAGATGACGAGGAACGCGATGACCTGGAGTTTGATCCGCGGCCGGATCATCCGCCCAACCCCCCGAGCAGCAGCCCGACCAGGTCGCTGACCGGCGCGGTGGCGGCGCCGGCCGGCAGCGGAAGCCCGGGCAGCTGCGGCAGCGCCGGCAACCCCGGCACGGTGGGCAGCGCCGGCGCAAGCCCGGTCAGGCCGGGCACCGGCGTCTTGGGCAGGACCGACGTGCCCGGCGTCGCCGGCAGCCCAGGTGTGCCCGGCAACTCCTGCACAAGGCCGAGGTTGTGGATCAGGGTGTTCAGCGAGAGATCGAAGGTGATCGACAGCCGGGTGAAATCGCCCGTCACCGCGGCGGGGAAGTTGCGCGGGAAGGGATACGTGGCCAGCAACTCGAGGGCCCCTGGCAGGTTGCGCCCGGCCGCCTCGAGGTTGCCCAGGATCGGCTGCAGCGCCCGCAAGTTGGCCAGTGTGGCCTCCCGGCTGAGCCGGATCACCCGGGTGCCGACCACACCGAGCCGGGACAGCGCCGTGAGCATGGCGGTGAACTGGGTTCGCTCGTCGGCCAGCACCTTCAGCCCGGGGCCGAAGGTGTCCAGCGCGGTCGCGATGGTGGCCCGCTGTGCGGACAACGTGGTGGTGAGCCGGTCCAGCCCGTCGAGCGCCCGGATGATCTGCGCCTTCTGCGCGTCCAGGCCGCCGACGAAGGTGTCCAGTTGGTGCAGCAGGTCGCGGACGTCGGGCTCCCGACCGGTCAGTGCCTTGCTGAGCTCCTGGTTGATGGTCTGCAGCTGCTCGATGCCGCCGCCGTTGAGCAGCAGCGAGAGCGCGGAGAGCACCTCCTCGATCTCGGTACTACGGGTGGTCCGTGACAGCGGGATCACCCCGCCGTTGCGCAGCCGACCGGCCGGGGGCGCGGCGGCCGGCGGTGACAGTGAGACGAACTTCTCACCCAGCAGGCTGGTCTGGCGGATCGACGCCTCGGCGTTGGCCGGCAGCTTGACGCTGTTCGTCAGCCGGAGCCGGACCCGCGCGGTGAAGCCGTGCAGCGTGATCTTCTCGACGCTGCCGACCGTGACGTCGTCGACCTTGACCGCCGACTGCGGCACCAGGTCGAGAACGTCGGCGAACTCCGCGGTGACCCGGTAGACGTCGCTTCCGGTGGCCGCCCCACCGGGCAACGCAACGTCGTACAGGTTGAAGTTGCAGGCCGAGAGCAGCACCAGGCAAAGGGCGCACCCGATCGCGGTCCGGGCCCGACGACTCCTCACGGGACCACCGCCAGGATGCCGCCCAGGGTCTTGTCCAGAGAGTCGGTGGGCACCGGCAGGCCGGCCGGCGCCGGCGCCCCCCCGGTTGCCGGCGGACCCAGAGCCGGCAATCCCGTAGCCTGCGATCCCGGCAGCAGCGGGATCTTCAGCGGCAGCTTGGCAGCGCCGATCCGGTTCCGGACGCTTTGGATCAGCTGGCCCAGTGCGGCCGGCGACAGGGCGGCACAGTTGGGCTTGGGCAGTTTCAGCGCGGTGAGCAGCGCTTGGTTGGCCGCCAGCGCACCGCAGAGCACCCGGTCCAGGCCGGGCAGGCCAAGGGCCAGCGGGTTGTCACGGGTGTCCAGCGTGCCGGAGCTGGGGTTGTAGGCAAGGTTGAGGTTGCTCAGCGCCAGCGGCGCCTCGTCGAGCACTTTGGCCAGCGCCACCCGCTGCGCCACCAGCACCCCGGTCACCTCGGCCAGGCCGGCGACGTTGCTGACCAGCAGCTTCTTGTTGGTCCGGACGAAGGTGGCGACCTGGGCCAACGCGATGGACAGGTCGTGCAGCGCGGCGCCCAGCTCGTCGTTCTCGCCGGCCAGTTGCTCGGAGACGCCGGCCAGGTCGGCGTTGAAGCGGCGTACCTGCTGGTCGCTGGCTGCGAGGGCGGCGGTGAACTGCTCGAGATTTCGGACGGTGCCGAACAGGTCGGTCTTGTTGTCGTTCAACGTCGTGATGGCTACCGAGAAGTCGTGCACGGTGGTGTGCAACCGCTGGCCCTGGCCGCCGAGGTTGTCGGCGCCGACCTTGAGCAGCCGGTTGAGCGCGCCGTTGCTGTTTGCACCCCTCGGACCGAGCGCGACGTTGAGGTCATTGAGGTTCTGGTAGATCTCGTCGAGCTCGACCGGCGACACCGTACGGGCCAGCGGGATGTCGCCGCCGTCGCGCATCCGGGGACCGCCGCGGTAGACCGGGGTCAGCTGCACATACCGGTCGCTGACCACTGACGGCGGGACGATGACCGCGCCGGCGTTCGCCGGCACGTGGTACTTCACGTCGTACTCCATGTCCACGCGGACGGTCGTCCCCTCGGGCGTGACCTTGGTGATGCGGCCGACGGACACGCCCAGCACCCGAACATCCGAGCCGGTGTAGACGCCCACCGTGTGCGCGAAGTGCGCACTAAGGCGCATCGTGCGGTGTCCCAGACCGGAGAAGACGGAATAACCCGCCACGACCACCAGCAGCACGACGCCGGCGGTCAGTGCCGCGGACAGGAGGCGGCGGGTATTCACTGGCACAGCCCCCCCGGTGGTAGGACGCCGCCGGTCAGCGGGCCGCAGAGGTTGGCGATGTAGGTGTCGAACCAGCGCCCATTGCCCAGGACGTTGCTGAATCCCTGTACGAACGGTCCCAGCAACTGGATGCTGCGGGTGAGGTTGCCCTCGTTGCGCTGCAGCATCGTGACGACGCTTTGCAAGCGCTGCAAGGCCGGCGTCAACTGCGCCCGGTTTTCCTGCACCAGCGCGATCAACTGGGCCGACAGGGTCGAGGTGCTGACCAGCAGCCGGTGGATCGCGTCGCGCCGGCGCTGCACCTCCTGCAGCAGCAGATCACCGTCGGCGACGATCTTGATGAACTCCGTATCGCGGTCGGCCAGCACCCGCGTCACCCCGTTGGCCCGGCCGAGCAGGGTCTGCAACTCCGCGTTACGCGAGGAGATGGTCCGGGACAGCCGCGACAGCCCGGTCAGCGACGCCTGCACGTCCTGGGGCGAGTCTTTGAACGTGGCGGAGATGGTGTCGAAGGCCTGGGCCAACTGGTCGGTGTTGATCCGCTCGACCGTGTTCGACAGCCCGCTCACCGCTTGCACCACGTCATAGGGAGAGGCGGTGCGCGACACCGGTATCTCGGTGTGCGGGCGCAGGTTGCCGGCGCCGGCCGGGCTGAGCGCGAGGAACTTCTGCCCGAGCACGGTACGGATCCGGATCGAGGCGAACGGCTTGCTCCCGAGTTGCACGCCGGAGTCGACCCGGAAGTCCACCCGCACGTGGTCACCCTCGAGGCCGACCCCGGTCACCTTGCCGACCTTGACGCCGGCGATGCGCACCTCGGCCTTTGGCTTCAGGCCGGCGGCCTCCCGGAAGGCCGCGGCGTATGTGGTGCCCCCACCACCGAGGAAGGGCAGCCTGTCGGCGTTGAAGGCGGTGAACAGCAGCAATCCGAGAAGCGCGAAGCCGATCGCGCCGAGGACCACCGAGTTCCGGTCGCGGAAGGGCTTCATGCCGCGCACCCGGCGGTGTCGGGATTGGGTGCCGAGATCGTCACCGGCAGGCCCTCTGCGGTGAAGTCACACAGATAGAAGTTGAACCACGAGCCGTACGTGGCGGTCCGGGTGATCGCCGTCAGCTTGCCGGGCAGCCGCTGCAGGACTCCCTCGACGATCGACTGCGAGTCCTGCAGTGTCTTGGCGACGCCGGAGAGCCGGTTGATGTCGCTGTTCAGCGCCGGCCGGGCATCTTTGATCAGGCCGGCGGTCGAGTCGGTCAGGTCGGAGATGCTCTGCAGTGACGAGCCGATCACCTGCCTGTCTGCGGCCAAGCCGGACACGAACCGCTGCAGTTGCAGGATCAAGCTGGACAACTCGACGTCGCGCTCGTTGACGGTGCCGAGCACGGCGTTGAGGTTGGTGATGACCCGGCCGATGACGGCATCGCGATCCGCGAGCGTGTTGGTCAGATCGGCCGTTTTGGCCAGCAGCGTGTTGATGCTGCCACCCTCGCCCTGCAGCGTCTTGATCACGGCGAGGGTGAAGCTGTTGACGTCCCTGGGGGTCAGCGCCTGGAAGAGCGGCTTGAAGCCGTTGAAGAGGACGGTGAGGTCGAGCGCCGGCTGGGTCTGTGACAGCGGGATGACCGCGTTCTTGTGCAACGCGCTCGAGCGGCCGGGGCCCTCGGTCAGCGCCAGGTACCGCTGGCCGACAAGGTTGCGGTAGCGGACCCGGATTCTCGTGCTGGTGGCCAGTGGCTGGTCCTTGGCGACGCTGAAGGTGACCTGCGCGATGTTGCGGCGGACCAGTTTGATCCCGTCCACTGTCCCGACCTTGACGCCGGCGATCCGCACGTCGTCGCCGCGCTGCAGGCCGGTGACGTCGGTGAACAGTGCTTTGTACGACGTACGGCTGCCGAAGCCCACCGCCGCGATCGTGGTCGCCAGCAGGGCGGTCAGCGCGATGGTGACCACGGCGAAGATCGACAGCTTGATCAGCGGAGCGAGGAAGCCTCTCACGACAGGCCCACCGACGTGCCCCTGGCCATCGGCCCGAACAGCAGCCCGGCGATGTCCGGCACATCCTGGCTGGGCACTCCCATCACCGGCGCGAGCAGCGGGTTGATCACGTCGCGCTCAGCAGCCGTGCCCGCCGAGCCCTGATCGGCCTGCAGCAGCGCGCCGGACAGGCCCCGCCCCAGCGGCGGCAGGCCGGGAAGGGTAGGCAGCGCCGGCAAGCTCGGCAGGCCGGGCAGCAGGGTGTAGGTGTTGGGGCCGCGGCTGCCGTCACGCAGCGCCGGCGCCGGGCCCGGGTATGGCGTGGCCCCGGTGTAGCGGTGGTAGCAGCGCGGACCGCGCGTGTCGGCGTACGCCGGATCATCCGCGCCGCTGCGGTACTTGTCGCGCTGCTGGATCAGCTCGAGAGTGATGTGCAGCCGGCCGTTGCTGAACGCCTTCTCGAGCATCGGCTCGAAGTCGGCCAGGTTTCCCAGCAGGCAGGGGAACTCCGGGGAGTACCGAGCCAGCAGTGCCAGGATCGGCCGGCTCACCGTGTTGACGTCTATCAGCCGCTGCTCGTTCTCCGACAGCACGGCGTCGGCGGTCGTGGCGAACCCGGTGGTGCTGACGAACAGCGCATGCAACTGCACCGCCTGCTGGGCCACGGTGGTGTTCGTCACCGTCAGGTTGCGCAAGGTGGCGAGCAGATCGGGCGCAGCGTCGGCGTAGGTCTGGCTAGCGTCGGCCAGACCGGCCAGATCGGCCTGGATGGTGGGCATCTCCGGGTTGATCCGCTTGAGGTAGGCGTCGAGGGTCACCAGGTTTGCGCCCAGCCGGTTGCCCCGGCCCTGCAGGGCGGTCGCGAGCGCGTTCAGGGTCGCGTTGACCTTGGCCGGTTGCAGGGTCCGCAGCAGCGGCATGATGTCGTTGAACACCTTCTCCAGCTCCAGCGAGGCGCTGGAGCGGTCCTGGCCGATCACGTCGTGAGCCTTGATCGCATGCTGCGAAGGGTTCGGCGGCATGACGAAGTCGACGTACCGCTCGCCGAAGAGCGTCTTGGGCAGCAGCCGGGCCTGCACGTTGCGTGGGACCAGCCCCACCTTGTCCGTGCTCAGCGCCAGTTCCACGATGGCGTTGTGGCCGTTGCTGTGCACCGAGCGCACCTCGCCGACGATGACGCCGCGCAGCTTCACGTCCGAGCCGGGCTGGAGTTGGTTGCCCACCCGGTCGGTCTTCAGAGTCACCGGGACGATGGTGGTGAAGGCCTTGGTATAGACCCCGATGGACAGCGCCACCAGGCCACACAGGAGCAGGAGGAATGCGACGCCGAGCAAGCGCCGGCGAATGGCGGTGCGCAGTGATGTGAGGGCGCTCGAGGTCACGGCTAGCCAGCTATCCGGACCGTCGTCGTGGAACCCCAGATGGCCAGGCTCAGGAAGAAGTCGATGATGTTGATCGCGACGATCGCCGTCCGGACGGCGCGGCCCACGGCGATGCCCACGCCGGCCGGTCCGCCTTTGGCCGTGTAGCCGTAGTAGCAGTGGATCAGCACGATCACGACGGCAAAGATCAGCACCTTGCCGAAGGACCACAGCACGTCACCGGGCGGAAGGTACTGGTGGAAGTAGTGGTCGTAGGTGCCGACGGACTGCCCGTAGTACGCCGTCGCGATGGTCCGGGTCGCCAGGTACGACGACAGCAGGCCGATCACGTACAGCGGGACCACGGCAGCGAACGCGGCGATCATCCGGGTGGTGACGAGGAATGGCATCGACGGCACGCCCATCACCTCGAGCGCGTCGATCTCCTCGCTGATCCGCATCGCGCCGAGCTGCGCGGTGAAGCCGCAGCCGACGGTCGCCGACAGGGCCAGCCCGGCAACCAGCGGGGCGATCTCACGGGTGTTGAAGTACGCCGAGATGAAGCCGGTGAAGTTCTCCGTGCCGATCTGGCTGAGGGCCTGGTAGCCCTGGAGTCCAACCTCGGTGCCGGTGAAGAAGGTGAGGAAGGCGATCACCCCGATGGTGCCGCCGAGGATGGCCAGCCCACCGGTGCCGAAACTCACCTCGGCCAGCAGCCGGAAGACCTCGCGCTTGTAACGACGCAAGGTGCGCGGCACCCAGCCCAGCGCGGCGGCATCGAAGGAGAGCTGGTCGCCCAGCCCGTCGAGCATCTCGATCGGTTGCCGGACGACGCGGACCACTGCGCGGAGAGGAGCCTTCGCCGATGCCATCAGGAAGCAGCCATCTACGAGCCCCTCGGTGGGACCAGCTGGAAGTAGATCGCGGTGAGCACGAAGTTGGTGAAGAACAGCATCATGAAGGTGATGACCACGGACTGGTTGACCGCATCTCCGACGCCCTTGGGGCCGCCGCCGGCGTTCAGGCCCTTGTGCGCCGCGACGAGCCCGGCGATCGCACCGAAGATCAGTGCCTTGATCTCACCAGCCCACAGATCGGGCAGCTGGGCCAGCGCGGTGAACGACGCGAGGTAGGCACCCGGTGTGCCGCCCTGCAGCACCACATTGAAGAAGTAGCCGCCGGCTACGCCGACCACCGAGACGAGGCCGTTGAGCAGGGTGGCCACCAGCATGGTCGCGAGCACCCGAGGGACGACCAACCGGGCGATCGGGTCGATGCCGAGCACCTGCATGGCGTCGATCTCTTCACGGATCTTGCGCGACCCCAGGTCTGCGCAGATGGCCGAGCCGCCGGCGCCGGCGATCAGCAGCGCGGTGACGATCGGGCTGGCCTCGCGGACGATCCCCAGCACCGCGGCCGATCCGGTGAAGGACTGGGCCCCGAGCTGCCGGGTGATGCTGCCCAGCTGCAGGGCCAACACCGCACCGAACGGGATGGACACCAACGCGGTGGGCAGGATCGTGACGCTGGCGATGAACCACGACTGCTGCACCAGCTCCCGCCACTGGAACGGCCGGCGGAACAACGCCCGAACCGTATCGAGCATGAGGGCGAACAGGTTGCCGCCGGCGACCAGTGGCCGGACGACCAGGGGTGCCGCCATCAGCCCTCGTCCCGCGGCCGGGGTCCGGGGCGGGGCCGGGGCGACGGCGCCGGCGCCGGCCGGGCAAAAGCCGTTACGGTGGCCGGTCCGGGATCAGCGCGCTCGGGCCGACCGCCATCGGTGGTTGACCGCCCGCCGTTGCTGAACGAACCGGGCGGCGGGGTGACACCGTTGCTCTGCAGCCACTGGCCAGGCTCGCGCTGACTTGCTCTACGGCTGCCGTCGCTCGGCTCGAGCTGCCGCGGAATGGGCGGCAGGTCGGGCATCTCGCTGCCCTTTTCGGACTCCAGTTCCGCCGCATCCTTCTCCTCGGCCATGCCGATCGGGCCCTGCCGGCGGGCGTTGAGGAACTGGCGTACGACCGGCTCGTTGCTCGACAGCAGCATCTCGCGCGGGCCGAACATCGCGAGGTGCCGGCGGTAGAGCAGACCGATGTTGTCGGGGACCGTGCGCGCCGTGTTGATGTCGTGGGTGACGATGAGAAAGGTCGCGCCGATCTGCGCGTTGAGGTCGACGATCAGCTGGTTGAGATAGGCGGTGCGGACCGGGTCCAGCCCGGAGTCCGGCTCGTCGAAGAGCATGATCTCGGGATCGAGGACCAGCGCCCGCGCCAGGCCGGCCCGTTTGCGCATCCCCCCGGAGATCTCACCGGGCAGCTTCTTCTCGTCGCCGAGGAGACCGACGAGCTCCATCTTCTCCCCGACGATGCGCTTGATCTCCGACTCGCTCTTCTTGGTGTGCTCGCGGAGCGGGAACGCGATGTTGTCGTAGAGGTTCATCGAGCCGAACAGCGCACCATCCTGGAACAGCACCCCGAACAACTTGCGCACCCGGTAGAGCTCGCGCTCGCGCAGTCGCGGGAGGTTCTGCCCCTCGATCCAGATGTCGCCCCGGTTGGGCTTGAGCAGCCCGACGATGGTCTTGAGGAACACCGACTTGCCGGTGCCCGAAGGCCCGAGCAGCACCGAGATCTCGCCGGCGGGCAGCGTCAGGGTCACATCGCCCCAGATGAGCTGCTTGCCGAAGGCCTTTGTCAGGCCCTCGACCCGGACCTCGACGCCCACTCGAGACCCCCTCCACGACAGCATCGGCCGACCCCGGTGCGGCCGGGGCACATGGGCTCAACGACGCGCCGGCCCCGCGGTGACGGCAATCCCGGCAGGGACCTAGTCGCACGGACAAGTGCTAGCGAACCGTGACGGTGGCCCCGGCTCCCTCGAGGGCGGCGCGGGCCTTGTCGGCGGCCTCCTTGTTGACCTTTTCCAGCACCGGCTTCGGCGCCCCGTCGACCAGATCCTTGGCCTCCTTCAGGCCCAGGCTGGTCAAGGTGCGCACCTCCTTGATGACCTGGATCTTCTTCTCGCCGGCCGCCTCGAGGACGACATCGAACTCGTCCTTCTCCTCCGGCGCCTCGGCGTCGCCGCCGCC
This sequence comes from Actinomycetota bacterium, assembly GCA_030948385.1. Lineage (GTDB taxonomy): Bacteria > Actinomycetota > Actinomycetes > Mycobacteriales > QHCA01 > QHCA01. The sequence continues at coordinate 6,101 of JALZAK010000097.1, read as the reverse complement.
ACCGCCGGCACCCGGGGCCGCCGCAACGGCGACCGGCGCGGCCGCGGTCACACCGAAGGTGTCCTCGAAGGTCTTCACGAACTCCGAGAGTTCGAGAAGGGTCATCTCCTTGAAAGCGTCGAGCAGTTCATCGGGACTGAGCTTTGCCATGTCGGCGTTCCTTTCGGCTGGTACGGGAGAGTCGGGTCAGTTGGGGGCGGGGTCGTCGGCCGGCGCAGCGCTGTCCGGGGGGCTCGCGGGAACGGTCTCGGGCGCGGATTCCGGCGCCGCCTCGTCGGGGGCCGCGCCGGCAGCCGGCTCAGCTTCGGCCTGCTTGTCGCGCAACGCTGCTGCGAGCCGCGCCACCTGAGCCAAAGGTGCCTGGAACAAGCTCGCGGCGCCCGACAGCGAGGCGACCAGGGCGCCGGCCATCCGGGCCAGGAGCACCTCACGCGAGTCCAGGTCGGCGATCCGGCGGACGTCTGCCGGCGAGAGGAAGACGCCGTCCAGGACGGCACCCTTGATCACCAGGAGCGGGTGCGCCCGGCTGAAGTCGCGCAGCCCCTTGGTGGCCTGCACGGGGTCGCCCACCACGAACGCGATCGCGGTGGGGCCGGTGAACAATGCGTCGTCCAGGCTCAGACCCGCGTCCGCTGCGGCCCGCTTGGTGAGCGTGTTCTTCACCACCGAGTACGTCGTGCCGGTGCCCAGCGCGCGGCGCAGCTCGGTCAGCTGGGCCACGGTCAGCCCGCGATACTCGGTGAGCAGGGTTGCGCTGGAGTCGCGGAAGGCGTCGGTCATCTCCGCCACGGCGGCGACCTTGTCGGGCCGTGGCTGCGAACGGGCGGTCGGCGTAGTGCCGGCGTCGGCCATGTCGCTCCTTTCGGAAACTGGCCCGGACACGAAACGACGCCCCGGCGCAGAGCGCACGGGGCGTCTCGCTGCATTCGCCGGCGAGCCGGCTGCGACACGTACCGTCCATCCTGCGCGGGACGCCCGCTCGTGAAGCGGACCTTCGGCCGTGCCGGGCACGGCGACCAGCGGTCTTCGGGTGGGACGTCGGCCAGCCTACCCGCTTGTCCGCGATCAAGGAAAAATGGTCGCTAGTTGATCTTCCCGAGCGACCATCCGTCCTTGATCGCCGGGTCGGGCCGGGTCTCGGCGGATCAGGCCGGGCTGGGCTCCTCTTCCTGCAGGAAGTTGCGGGTCCGGTTGGGATCGACCGGGATGCCGGGCCCCATGGTGGTGGCGAAGGTGACCTTGCGGATGTACTTGCCCTTGGAGGCCGACGGCTTGGCCCGGTTGATCTCCTCGTACGCAGCTGCGTAGTTCTCGACCAGCTTCGCCGGCTCGAACGAGGTCTTGCCGATGACCAGGTGCAGGTTGGCCTGCTTGTCGACCCGGAAGTTGACCTTGCCGCCCTTGATGTCGGACACCGCCTTGGTGACGTCCGGGGTGACCGTGCCGGTCTTCGGGTTGGGCATCAGCCCGCGCGGGCCGAGAATCCGGGCGATCTTGCCGACCTTGCTCATCTGGTCGGGAGTGGCCACTGCAGCGTCGAAGTCGAGGAAGCCGCCCTGGATCCGCTCGATCAGGTCGTCCGAGCCCACCTCGTCGGCGCCGGCAGCCGCGGCCTCCTCGGCCTTCGCTCCGGTGGCGAACACGATGACCCGGGCGGTCTTGCCGGTGCCGTGCGGCAGATTTACCGTGCCTCGGACCATCTGGTCGGCCTTGCGCGGATCCACGCCGAGCCGCAGGGCGACCTCCACAGTCGCGTCGTAGCTCGTCGGCGAGGTCTCCCGAGCCAGCCGGGCCGCCTCCAGCGGGCTGTAGATCTTGCCGTCCTCGAGCTTCTCGGCGGCCTGGCGGTACTTCTTGCCGTGCTTCATGGTGCTTCTCCTCGCACTGTGGTCAGGCGGGCTGTGGTCAGGCGGACCCGGTCGGGCCCTCCCACGTGGTGCTCGGAATCAGCCGCGGACGGTGATCCCCATCGAACGTGCGGTGCCGGCAACGATCTTTGCGGCCGCGTCGACATCGTTGGCGTTGAGGTCGGGCATCTTCACCTCGGCGATTTCGCGAACCTGCGCCGCGGTGACCGAGGCGACCTTGGTCTTGTGCGGCTCGCCGCTGCCCTTCTCGACACCGGCTGCTTTCAGCAGCAGGCGGGCCGCCGGCGGGGTCTTGGTGACGAACGTGAACGAGCGGTCCTCGTACACCGAGATCTCGACCGGCACTACGTCGCCGCGCTGAGACTCGGTGGCGGCGTTGTAGGCCTTGCAGAACTCCATGATGTTCACGCCATGCTGGCCCAATGCGGGGCCGACGGGCGGGGCCGGCGTCGCCGCGCCGGCCTTGATCTGCAGCTTGATGACAGCGGACAGCTTCTTCTTGCTCTTGGGGGGCATCAGGGATTCCTTAGATCTTCGAAACCTGGTTGAAGTTGAGCTCGACAGGTGTCTCGCGACCGAAGATGGACACCAGCACCTTGAGCTTCTGGGATTCGGGATTGATTTCGCTGATGGTGGCCGGCAGCGTGGCGAAGGCACCCTCGGTCACCGTCACGGAGTCGCCCACCTCGAAGTCCACCACCTTGACCTGGGCCTTGGCCTCGCGCTCGACGGTCGGGTGCAGGATCTTCACGACCTCCTCGGTGCCCAGCGGCGAGGGCTGGTCCATCCGCGAGGTGGCCCCGACGAAGCCGGTGACGCCCGGGGTGTTGCGCACCGCGGACCAGGACTGTGGGGTCAGCTCCATCCGGACCAGGATGTAACCGGGGAAGACCTTGCTCTGGACCAACTGCCGCTTGCCGTTCTTGACCTCGGTGACCTCCTGGGTGGGCACCTCGATCTGGTAGATGAACTCCTCCATGTCCAGCGAGGAGATCCGGCTCTCCAGGTTGGTCTTGACCTTGTTCTCGTAGCCGGCGTAGGAGTGCACGACGTACCACTGCCCGGGCGCGCCACGCAGCGCGACCCGCAGTTCTTCGGCCGGGTCGACCGGGGCTTCCGGCTCCGCCGGCGATTCGGGCTCGGCCGGGACTTCGGCCGTGTCGATGGCCTCCGGGTCCGGCTCGGTCGCGACTGCGGCGTCGCTCACGGCTGTGTCGCTGGACTGGTCCAACTCGGGCACGCGGTTGCTCTCTTCCATCGGGTACGGGGTCAGCGGGAAACGCTCAGCCGAACACGGCAAGCACGCCGCGGGCGAAGATGTAATCGAGGCCGGCGACGATCGCGACGATGATCGACACGAAGATGACCACCACCGTGGTGTAGGTGACGAGCTCGCGCCGGGTCGGCCAGATCACCTTGCGCAGCTCGGCGACGACCTCCCGGTAGAACCGGCTGGCCTGCGAGATCGGGCCGCGGCTCTCCCCCGGCGCGGCAGCGACCGGTGGCCTTCTCGGGGTCTTGGTGACGTCCCCGCTCGTTTGGGTCACGAGGTCCTCTTTAGCTCGACACTGTGGACGTACCCGACGATCTGGGTGCAGGGGCGGCAGGACTCGAACCTGCAACCGCCGGTTTTGGAGACCGGTGCTCTAACCAATTGAGCCACGCCCCTTCGGGACGCCCACCGTGCACCCCGAATAGGCGGGCAGGGGCCAGGCACCCCTAGAGCGACGAGTGTACGGGGTCGCGGCGCTGCCACCCAAGCAGGCCGGTGCGGCCGGCGCCGCCCCGAGTCTGCCACGATGACGAGATGGCCAGAGCACGGCGGATCTCCGAACGCGTGGCCGGCATCACCGAGTCGGCCACGCTCGCGGTGGACTCAGCGGCCAAGGCGATGCGCGCGGCGGGTTCGCCGGTGATCATCTTCGGCGCCGGCGAGCCGGACTTCCCCACCCCGGAGCACATCGTCGAGGCGGCGGCCCGCGCCTGCCACGAGCGCCGCCTTCACAGTTACACGCCGGCCGGTGGGCTGCCCGAATTGCGTGCGGCCGTCGCGGCCAAGACCGCCCGGGACTCCGGATACCAGGTCGACGCCGACCAGGTGCTGATCACAAACGGCGGCAAGCAGGCTCTGTACGAAGCGTTCGCCACCCTGCTCGACCCCGGCGACGAGGTGCTGCTGCCGGCGCCGTACTGGACGACCTACCCCGAATCGATTCGGTTGGCCGGCGGCGTGCCGGTCGAGATCACGACCGACGAGTCCACCGGATACCGGGTCTCGGTGGAGGCCCTCGAGGCAGCGTGCACCGAGCGGACCAAGGTGCTGCTGTTCAACTCGCCGGCCAACCCGACGGGCGCGGTGTACTCGCCCGCCGAGGTGGCCTCGATCGGCCGGTGGGCCGCCGGTCGCGGCTTGTGGGTGATCACCGACGAGATCTACGAACACCTCGTCTACGGCGACGCCGTCTTCTCCTCCATGCCTGTCCTCGTACCCGAGTTGGCCTCCCGGTGCGTGGTGGTCAACGGAGTGGCGAAGACCTATGCAATGACGGGTTGGCGGGTCGGCTGGCTGATCGGACCCACCGACATCGTCCGCGCCGCCACCAACCTGCAGTCACACGCGACCTCCAACGTGGCCAACGTCTCCCAAGCCGCCGCGCTCGCCGCGGTCAGCGGCGACCTGACGGCGGTCACGGCGATGCGGACCGCCTTCGACCGCCGGCGGCTCACGATGACCAGCATGCTGAGCGAGATCGAGGGGGTCAGCTGCCCGGAGCCGCAGGGTGCCTTCTACTGCTACCCGTCCGTCGGCGGTCTGCTCGGCCGGCCGATCCAGGAGCGCACCGCGCAGAGCTCGCTCGAGCTCGCGTCCCTGGCGCTGGAAGAGGCCGAAGTGGCCGTGGTGCCGGGCGAGGCGTTCGGCACGCCGGGTTACCTCCGCCTCTCCTATGCCCTGAGCGACGAAGACCTGGTCGAGGGGCTCGGCCGGCTGGCCAAACTGTTCGCCGACACCGGCTGAGCCGCCCGGCCCCCTCTCGGCGATCAAGGAGAAATGGTCGCGAAATGATCTCCATCGACGACCGTCCTTCCTTGATCCTCACCTGAGGAAGGTGCCGGCGCGGCGGATCAGCTCGCGGCGGATGGCCGCGACAATGACCTCCGGTTGGCGGTAGACGTGCACATCGGTGAAGTAGAGCGGCTGCCAGCCCTGAGCTACCAACCACAGGTGCCGGTTGAGATCCCGCCGTTGTTGGTCTCTAGTCACATGGTCGATTCCGTCGTACTCGCCGGCCACCTGTCCCTCGCGCCAGCCGAGGTCCACCCGATGCTTGGACAGTCCACTGCTGTCAAGGACCCAGACCTGCGGTTCGGGCACCGGAAGGCCGCCGTCGATGACACGCAGCCGCAGCCGGCTCTCCATCGGTGACTCGGCTCGGCCATCGCCGAGCGACACAATGTCGCGCGCCTGCACGACCCCGCTCAGGCCGGCGTGTCGAGCCAACTCTTCGACGAGGGAGGCGGGAGTGCACAGTCGGGTGCGCAGGGCGAGGTCGATCACCGGCAGCGCGTCCAGCCGCGGAAGGCGGCGCCCCAGGTCGATCGCAGTGCGTTCGGCAGTGGTACATCGGATGCCGTCGGGCGACCGAATGACGTCCTTGGATGTCAACGCCCCCTGGTGAACCCGAAGCCCGTCCGGAGTCGCCGCATCCGTGCCGCGCGGCCCCATGAGGTGAACCAAACCGTCGTCAACGACGCCGAAGCCCAATAGCGAGGCCGCAGTCGTCAGGGAGGCAATCAGGCCGGGTTCGCTGATCAGCAAGGCGGCCCGCGTCCGCGTGGCCAGATCCGGAGTTGCCTGCGCGCCCGGCGCGTACACACCGTGAAAGATCCGGCACCAGCGCCCGCCACGCACTCGGGCCCGCACCTCGGCGCGGGTGTAGCCAACCGCCGCCGCCTGGGCGTACGTCCACACCCACCCCTGCTTGGCCGCAGTCCGGCGCAGCTCCGTTCGCACGAGCGCAGCCTCACCCGCCCCCGGAGGTCGCAGATCGACGACGGGGGATCTGTGGACCCAGGTGAGGCTGGGGAACGCCCGGCTTCCGGCCGGCTGCCGACTGGTCTGCGCGATCAAGGGCAGATGGTCGCTAGTTGATCTTGAGAGACGACCATTCGTCCTTGATCGCCGGCGGAAGGGGCGGCCCGGCGGAAGGGGCGGCCCGGCGGAAGGGGCGGCCC
>JALZAK010000032.1 GCA_030948385.1 Actinomycetota bacterium | reverse complement strand
CCGCTCGACGAGGTCCTGGACCTGGGTGGCGGACAGGATGGTCGTGGTGAGCTCGCTGCGGCCCCGGCGGGCGACGAACACCCGGCCGGGACCATTGACCCAGATCTCCTCGATCTGCGGGTCGTCGAGAAAGCGCTGCAGCGGGCCGAAGCCGGCTACCGCATCGTGCACGACCCGGGCCACCCGATGCCGGTCGCCCAGTGACGGGAGTGTGCCGGTGAGCGAGCGGTCCTCGTACTCGCTGAGCACGTCGTCGATGAGCGTGCGGACAGCGGCCGGGTCCCGGGCCGGGTCGACGCCGCGCCGGCGGATCAGCTCCCGCACCTCGGCGTCGATGATGTCGACCGCAGCCATGCCACCCCCCCGCGCGTTCCTCCGGTGCAATCCGGGTCATCTGCCGTGAAAGGTGCTCCGTCCGCGGGCACCTAACCACGTCCCAGGCCAGGCGGCAACGGGAAGCGTCCGCACTGTGGACAACCGGCCGCGGGCCGTCCCGCCTGAGGCGAGCAGCGATTCCCGGGTCCGCCTAGTTCGCGGCGGCGGCCTCAGCTGTCTGGTACCCGCTCAAGACGTCGGCGGGTAGCAGCCATATGCCGACGTCCACCGGCTGGACGGTCTGCCGGACGACGGCGACCAAGTCGGTGCTCAGGGCGTCCAGGTTGACTTCTTGGCGGAGCCTGCGGCTGAACGCATCGACCACTTCAGACCTGTCGTAGCGGTCCCGGTTGAACCGACGGTCAACCCCGGTCTGGACGCGCTGGCGCAGCGGCCGGAAAAGCGCAGCGACGGCGAGGGTCGCCGTCGCGACGGCGAGCGAGGAGTGTCCGACCAATTGACCGAGCAGGGTGACCAGGCCGACGTAGACCGCCACCAGCACCCCGGTCAGTGCCGCGTAGGAAACGGTCCGGCTGAGGATGCGGTCGATGGCGTAGAGCCGGTAGCGCAGGACAGCGACGGCGGTCGCCACCGGGATGGCCGCGAAGACTGGGATGAGCCGGCCATCGCCCAGCACGCCAATACCACCGATGAACACCAGCACGGTGACCACGACGCTGTAGACGAACCATTTGATCTGCTGGCGCTCCTCACCCCGCGCCCGTACCAGCCGAATTACCAAAGAAACCAATGCGGCAAGCAGCAGCAACAATTGGCTGCCCAGCAACACATTGAACGTGGCATCGGCGACGCCGCTCAGCGGAGTGCGCACGACGATGGCGGCGTGCGGGTAGTAGGTGTGCACTGCCAGCGGCGAGAGCGCTGCGGCCACCGCCAGCAGTCCGTAGACGCCGACTGTCAACCAGGCCAGTAGGCGCCAGCGCGGAGAGAGCAGCCGCCCGTGCGGAAAGGTCAGCAGCAAGAACGCCAGCAACGCAAAGCTCGGATGCCAGATGACAGTCCCGAACCACGCCACCCAGCCAGCTCCCGGTCGAGCGTCTGACACGGCGGAGTTGGCATAGGACTGCGCGAAGATCTCCACGGACCAGATCAGACCCCACCCGGCCAGCAGCCAGCCAACCGGGTTGCTCGACCGGCGCCGGGCCAACAGGGCCCCGACAACCACGAACGTCAGGCTGACCGGTGCCCCCACCGCGGCCAGAGTGGCATCCCCGCCAGAGAGCCCGACCATCGCGATCGATGCCGCCAGTTCGGCGACAGCGAGCAGGACCGCGATCCAACTCAGGACTATCGGCAGCCGACGGCTCACGGGCGCTCCACCATGCGAGGCAGACCAAACGGTCGCCCCAGAGTACAGACGAGCCGCCTGCACGGACGGCCCGGCCGCGGCGCCGCCGCCGGCTAGCCGCGGAAGCTACCCGCGATGCTGCGCTCGGCCTCGGCGTACGCGACGCCGGCGTTGTTGAGCAACTGGCTGATCCCGTGCAACGCCGAGTTCAGTTCCTTGGCGGCGCGCTGCCAGCGCTCCCACAGCGCGTTGAACTGCTGAGAGGCCGCGCCGGCCCACTCGCCCCCAACCAGCGGGGACACCTGACCGGTCAGCGACGACAGCGCGCCGTCGATGTCGCCCGATCCGCGCTGCACGCTGCCCGAGAGCTGATGCAACTGCTCAGGGGTGACCTTGATGCCGACTGACATGAGGAGCCTCCGACGCCTCCCGGCCCCCGGCGGTCCCGGGCGCCCTGTGCCGCGACGTTAGGGTGGCCGCCCGGCGCCTCGGCCGGCCCCGGCCCGATCTGTGGACGGACTTCACGCGTGATCAGGTCGCGTCAGGGCCAGCGTGGATCCACCAGTACCACCGATGCGCGCCGACGACGACGACCCGGTGACCGGTTCATAGCCGTGTCCGCAACTCCCACAGTTCGGGGAAGAAGCGAAGGTCCAGCCGGGTGCGAAGATACGGCGCGCCGGTGCTTCCGCCGGTGCCGGATCTCGTCCCGATCTCGCGCTCCACCATCAGCACATGCCTGGACCGCCAGCGGGCCATCAGCGAGTCGTGCTCGATGAGCGCTTCGGCAAGGTCCCACACATCGCCATGCGCCGTGCGGTCATTGGCAACCTCGACCAGAGCGGTCAACCGACTATCCACTGTGGACACATCGAAACCAGACCCGCTCAGTACGGCGAGGAAGCCGTCCCACAAGGTCGGCTCGGTCAGCCGCCGGCGCATCCGGACCAGCTCGGCCGGGTCGGCATCGTGCAGCCGCGCGAGGTAGTCCGGGTCCTTGGCGCCCGAGAGGAACTCCACCTCGCGGAACTGGACCGACTGGAATCCGCTGGCCGGGGCGAGATTCTCCCGGAACGCGAGGAAGTCCTGCGGCGTCATCGTCTCCAGGACGTCGACCTGCTCGATCAGGACCCGCTCGATCACGTGGCCGCGCTGCAGCCGTACCCGCGGCGTGTACGGATCGCCGGCGAGCATGCGGTCGCGGGCATCGTCGAGCTCGTGCAACAGCAGCTGGAACCACAGCTCATAGACCTGGTGGATGGTGATGAACAGCAGCTCGTCGTGTACCGGCGGGTCGGACTCCGGCACCTGCTGCGCCAGGAGCGCCGGCAGCCGCAGGTAACTGCCATAGGTCAGCCGGGCGCCCTCCTCGCCGAACTGCCGCCCGCCCGGCCGTGACGCCGGCTGTGCAGCGTCAGTCCCCTGTGGATGCATGACCCGGACGCTACCGGTGGGCCAGGAGGATCGGGCCGAACGGCCGACGGGAGGGAGGTTCATGCGCCTGCGCCTCACCGTGATCGCCGGCGCCGGCCGGCCCGCGGTGGACGTCGAGGTGGTGGCGCCGGCCGGCGCACAGTGGTCCTCGGTGCTGCCGCTGATCTGCCGGGTGGCCGGCGCACCTGCCGGCGCCGCGACCGGGTATGCCGGCGATCATCCGGTGGCCGGGGACGCCGTGCTGGGGCAGCCGCCACTGATCGAGGCCGCGATCGTGTCGCTCGGCCGGCCGCTCGCCGGCGTACCACCTCGGCGTGGCCTGCTCGAGTTGCGGGTAGTCGGAGGACCGGATGCCGGCGGCGTGCACCTGCTTCCCGCCGGCGCGGGCGCTGTGCAGCTCGGTCGCGGCCCAGCGGCCGACATCCGCCTCGACGACCCGGACGTCTCACGCGCACACGCCTGCATCGCCGTGGGCCCGCAGGGCGCAACCGTGGCCGACCTCGGATCGACCAACGGCACGACCATCGAGGGCCGGCCGGTCGGCCGGTCGCCACAGCCGCTGCCACCCGGCGCGCTGTTGCGGGTCGGCGAGTCGACGCTGTTCCTGACCGGACCGGACGACCCGCCGGCGGTCGCCCGCCCGGACGGGCTCGGGCACCTCGAGGTGAACGTGCCGCCGCGGCTGACGCCGCCGGCGCCCGATGTGACCGTGCCACTCCCCGCCGAGCCGGTCCGGCCGGATCGTCCCCGATTTCCGGTGCTGGCGACGGTGTTGCCGCTGGCGCTCGGCGCGGCTCTGGTGCTGCTGACCGGCTCCTGGGCCTTCGCCTTGTTCATGCTGCTGTCGCCAGCGATGCTGGCGGCGAACGCGCTCAGCGACCGCTTCCGCGGCGGCAAGGGCTTTCGCGCGGCCCGCGCCGCGTACGAAGGGAAGCTCGCAGCCGCCTGGGTGCAGGTAGCGGCCGGACTGGCAGCCGAAGCGGCCTTCCGCCGGCGACAGGCGCTCGACCCGTCCGCGCTGCTGCTCACTGCCCTCGGGCCGCGACCACGCCTGTGGGAACGGCGTCGCGGCGACGATGACGCGCTGGTCCTGCGGCTGGGTACGGCCGACGTGCCGGCCCGGCTGACAGTCCTCCTCGACAGTCCTGGGCAGGTCGCTTCCCATCCCACTGTGCGCAGCCTGCCGGTCACGGTGTCGCTGCGCGAAGCCGGCGTGCTCGGGCTGGCCGGCGCCGGCGGTCAGGTCGACAGCACCCGAGTCGACGGACTGGCCCGGCACCTGATCGCACAGGTGGCCGGCCTGCACAGCCACCGGGATCTCGACGTGATCCTGCTGGTCGCCGCCGGGCAGGACCCCGGCAGCTGGCGATGGGCCCGATGGCTGCCCCATGTGGGCCCGGCCGCCCGCGCGGAGGCGAGGGTCGGGCTCACCCGCGGGCAGGTCAGTCGCCGGGTCGGCGAGGTGGTGGCCGATCTGGACGCTCGGCTGACCGTCGCCGCCGGTACGGGCGCCGGCGGTTGGGTCGGCCGCTGCACCGTACTGGTGCTCGACGGCGCGCCGGGACTGCGGACGGTGCCCGGGGTGGCCCGGCTGCTCGCGGAGGGCCCGCGAGTCGGCATCTATGCGCTGGCCCTGGCCGACGACCCGCTCGAACTGCCCGCCGAGTGCGGTGCGACCGCGGTGATCACCGGGGCGGTCGGGACCCGGCTGCGGCTGTGCCAGGCCGGCCGGGCACCGCTCGAAGGCATCGTCGCCGACCTGGTATCGCCGGCCTGGGCCGAGCGGTTCGCCCGCGCACTCGGCCCGCTGCGTGACGCCACTCCCGCCAGCGCCGGCGCCGGCCTACCGGGCTCGGCCCGGTTGCTCGGCCTGCTCGATGCTGACCCGCCCACGGCCGACCGGATCCTGGCCGGCTGGCCGGCGCAGCATGGCCGGACGACCGCTCTGCTGGGCGTCGGCGCCGACTGTCCATTTCGAGTGGACCTGGGCCGGGACGGCCCGCACGTACTGGTGGCGGGTACCACCGGCGCCGGGAAGTCCGAGCTGCTCCAGACGATGGTCGCCTCCCTCGCCGTCGCCAACCGGCCGGACCAGCTGAGCTTCGTCCTGGTCGACTACAAGGGGGGCGCGGCCTTTGCCGAATGCGCTCGCTTGCCGCACACGGTCGGCATGGTGACCGATCTCGATCCGTACCTGACCCAGCGCGCACTGTCCTCTTTGGACGCTGAGCTCAAGCGACGCGAGCGGGTGTTGGAGGGAGCGGGGTGTAAGGACATCGAGGACTACCTGCGCGCCGGCGCGCCGGTCGGGCCCGTGCCCCGCTTGGTGATCGTCATCGACGAATTCGCCGCGCTAGCGGCCGAACTTCCCGATTTCGTCAGCGGACTGGTGGATCTCGCCCGGCGTGGGCGATCCCTCGGCATCCACCTGGTGCTGGCCACCCAGCGGCCAGGTGGTGTCGTGTCGCCGGAGATCCGGGCCAACACCGCCCTGCGGATCGCACTGCGGGTGACCGACCCGGCCGACTCCGCCGACGTCATCGACAGCGCGCTGGCCGCGCAGATCCCCCGCGACTGTCCGGGTCGGGGTTACTGCCGGACCGAGGCGGGCGGCATTGTGCAGTTCCAGACGGCGTGGACCGGCGGCCGGCAAGCCCGGACGACCCAGGCCGAACGGGCCGTGCGGCGGCTGCCCTGGGAGGCTGCGGGTGACCCGCGCGGGGCGGCGCCGGCGAGCAGCGACGCGGACGGCCCGACCGACCTGGCCCGACTGGTCACGGCCATCCGCCAGGCAGCCGATCGGCTGCCGCCCGCTGGGATCGCCAGCCCCTGGCTCCCCCCGCTGCCCCAGGTGCTGACCCTCGACCAGCTCCCACCCGGCGATGCTGACCTGCTGCCGCTGGGCCGGTGCGACCGCCCGGCCGAGCAGGCTCAGCCCACTTTCGGCCTCGACCTCGCGGCCGGCGGGCACCTGCTCGTCGCCGGCGGTCCACGCAGCGGCCGGACCACCCTCCTCCGGACGCTGGCGGGTGCGGTGGCGGCTGGCACCGAGCCGGCGGACGTACACCTGTACGCCCTCGACTGTGCCGGCGGCGGCCTCGCCCCGCTTGCCGAGATGCCGCATGCCGGCGCGGTCGTCGGCCGCGAGGACGTCGAGCGCGGCTGCCGGCTGATCAGCCGGCTGGAAGGCGAGGTGAGCCGGCGCCAACGGTTGCTGGCGGAGCTCGGCTTCGCCTCGCTGCCAGAGCAGCGCGCCGGCGTACCCGCCGGGGAGCGGCTGCCCTGGCTGCTGTTGCTGATCGACGGCTGGGAAGGCTTCCGCACCGGGTACGACCCGCTGGACGGTGGACAACCGGTCGAGACCTTGCTCCGGGTGTTGCGCGACGGCACCGCAGTCGGCCTGCGGGCCGTTGTGGCCGGCGACCGGAGCGCGCTGACCGGTCCGCTCTCGTCGCTGATGCCGCGCCGGCTGGTGTTGAGGATGGCCGACCCGGTGGACTACTCCCTCGCCGGCCTGCATCCCCGGCAGGTCCCTCCCAGCCCGCGGCCGGGTCAGGGGCTGATTCCGGGCGAGCCGGCCGTCGAGGTGCAGGTGGCCCTGCTCTGCTCGGATCCCGGCGGTGCGGCGCAGGTGGCCGCGCTGCGGGACGCGGCCGCGGACGCCACCCGGCGGGCCGCGGGCCAACCCCGCCGGACGAGTCCGTTCCGGGTCGCCGCACTGCCGCACCAGGTCTCCTTCGCCACGGTCGCCGGCCAAGCGACCGGGCAGGACAAGCCGTTGTGGACACTGCTGGGCATCGGCGGCGACGAGGCGTCGCCGGTCGGCCTCGACCTGACCGCCGGCGGCGGCGCCCTGCTGGTGGCCGGCCCGCCGCGCAGCGGCCGGTCGACGGCACTGGTCTGCGCCGCTCGGTGGCACGCCGAGCGCGGTACAGCCGTTGCCGTGGTCACGCCACGGCCGTCTCCGCTGCGCCAGCTGACCGGCGTGGTCGGCACCTTCGGGCCGGCCGACGCCGACCGCCTGCGGGCCGCAGCGGTGGCCGTCCGGGACCGGCCGCTCGTCGTCGTCGTCGACGATGCCGAGTCGCTCCTCGACTCACCGGTCGAGCACGTGCTCAGCGAGTTGCTGCGGGGACAGGACGAGCGGCCGGACGAGAGGCCGGTCGGGCTGGTGCTGGCCGGCTGCACCGACGAGCTCGCGTCGATCTACCGCGGCATCTCGGTCGAGGTCCGCCGGGGCCGGGTCGGTCTCGTGCTCAACCCGTGCGGTCCACTCGACGGTGACCTCTTCGGAGCGAAGCTGCCTCGCGGGCTGCCCGCCCGGCCGGGGGCCGGCGTGCTGTGCCGGCGCGGCGAGATCACGCCGGTGCAGGTGGCCTGCTGAGTATCAGTCGGACTCGGCCCGCAGGAGTGCGACGAGCTGCTCGACGGTGGGGGCGCCGGCGAGCCCCGCGGGCGTGCGGAATACCCGGCAGGCCAGGCCGACCTGGGCGTCCGGGACGGCCAGCGGGTCGCGCCCATCGACCAGCAGCGTCGGTGACCCGTGAAAGCCCAGGTCGACCGCCTGCTCGGCTGTTTCGACCCGGCGGTACACGACCTCATCGCAACGTCCGGCCAGCCGGAGTGCCTCGCGGAGGCGCTGGTCGGTCAGCCGCCAGTTGGGGCAGCCGTCGAAGTAGAGAAGCTCGACACTCATGCGCCCATGTGCGGGTAGCGGTGCTCGGTCGGCGGCACGAACGTCTCCTTGATGGTGCGCGGCGACACCCAGCGCAGCAGGTTGAGCATCGAGCCGGCCTTGTCGTTCGTGCCCGAGGCGCGGGCACCGCCGAAGGGCTGCTGACCGACGACCGCGCCGGTCGGTTTGTCGTTGACGTAGAAGTTGCCGGCGGAGAAGCGCAGCGCTGTGCTGGCCGCGTCGATGACCGCCCGGTCGGTCGCGAAGATGGCACCGGTCAGCGCGTTCGGTGCTGCGTCGGCGGCCTGGCGTACGACGTCGTCGTAGTCGCCGTCGTCGTAGACGAGCACCGACAGGATCGGGCCGAAGTACTCGGTGGTGAACATCTCGTGCTCCGCATCGGTGCACTCGACGACGGTCGGGCGGACGAAGTAGCCCTCACTGTCGTCGTAGCTGCCGCCGGCGATCACCGTGCAGGCCGGGTCGTCGCGGAGCCGGTCGATCACCCCGGACAGCCGGGCGAAGGCGCGCGCGTCGATCACCGCGCCGCCGAAGTGCGACAGCTCGGTGACGTCGCCGTAGCTCAGACCGTCGGCGGTTGCGGCCAGCCGGTCGCGCAGGCCTGCGTCCCACAGGGAACGCGGCAGGTACGACCGGGAAGCCGCGGAGCACTTCTGCCCCTGATACTCGAAGGCGCCGCGGATCAGGGCGGTGTGCAGGGCGTCGGCATCGGCGCTGGGATGGGCGATCACGAAGTCCTTGCCGCCGGTCTCGCCCACCAGCCGCGGGTAGCTGCGGTAGGCGGAGATGTTCTCCCCGACGGTCCGCCACAGGTGCTGGAAGGTGCCGGTGGACCCGGTGAAGTGGATGCCGGCCAGATCCGGATCGGCCAGCGCGACCTTGGACACCGCCTGACCGTCGCCGGTCACCATGTTGATCACGCCCGGCGGCAGCCCCGCGGCCTCGAACATGCGCATCAGGTAGTGCGCCGAGAGTTGCTGGGTCGGCGAGGGCTTCCACACGACGGTGTTGCCCATCAAGGCCGGCGCGAGCGGGATGTTGGCGGCGATCGAGGTGAAGTTGAACGGCGTGATCGCGAGCACGAAGCCCTCGAGCGGCCGGTGGTCGAAGCGGTTCCACGCCCCGCCCGCGGACAGTGGCTGCTCAGCCAAGATCCGGCGTCCGAAGTGGACGTTGAAGCGCAGGAAGTCGATCAGCTCGCACGCGGCGTCGATCTCTGCTTGGAACACCGACTTGGACTGGCCGAGCATGGTCGAGGCGTTGATCGTGTCGCGCCACGGGCCGGCGAGTAGCTCCGCGACGCGCAGCATCACCGCGGCCCGCTCGTCGTAGGGCAGCGACCGCCAGCCGGGTGCCGCCTGCTTCGCCGCTGCCACGGCCGCCCGCACATCGGTCGCGGTCGCCTGCTTGAGCGTGCCGAGAACTGCGGTGTGCCGGTGCGGCTGGACGACTTGGACCGAGGCTCCGCCGGCCATTCGCTGCTCGCCGCCGACAGTGATGGTCAAATCGACCTGCTCGGAGCCGAGCTCCTTCAGCCGGCTTTCCAGCGCGACCCGCTCGACGGTACCGGGTGCGTAGGAGCGGATCGGCTCGTTGGCCGGCGTGGGCACGGAGGTCACAGCGTCCATCGGCCCATGGTGGCACGGGGTGTCGCGACGCGCAGGCGGGGTACGCGGTCGGCCCTACGGGCGGTCCGGCCATAGCTCGAGCAGCGGGCCGAGCTCCTGCACGGCGTACCAGGCCAGCTCGTGCCCCTCGGCGCCGTCGACGGTGAACTGCGCGTCGTCGCTGCCGAGTTCGGCCTCCAGGATCGCGGCGGCAGCGGCCCGCACGTCGGCCTCCGCGGCCGGGTCGTCTACGTGGAACGCCACCACCCGGCTAAGCGGCACGGCCGAACGCAGCCGGACAGCAGCCCGGTCCAGGTCCGACAGCGGTGCAACCTCGGACTCGTCGATGTCGGCGGCGAGGACGACCCGCCGGCGCGGCGCCAGCGGGTCCGCGTCCAGGAGTCGCAGCGATGCCCGGGCCGCGTCGGTAAAGGCGACGTACTCCAGCTCGTCGGTGTCGCCGCTCGCGTAGGACTCACGCAGCGCAGCGGTGACCGCGAAGCCGGTCAGCTGGCCGGCGAACTCGCCGGCGGCGTCGAGCTCGCGCAGGGTGGCCAGCGTGCCGGGCAGGTAGACCCGCATCAGCCGGTGTCGGACAACTCGTCGGCCGCCTCCAGGTCGCGCAGCGCGCCGGCACTGGTCCGCAGCGAGGTGCGCAGCACCCGGCTGCGCCGGCGCGGATCCATCAGGTTCGAGCCGATCGCGGCGAGGTCCTCGGGGCCCGGGCCCAGCATCACGACATCAGTGCCGGCGGCCCGGAGCTTCTCCGCCTCCCGCAGCAGCCGACGGGTGACGATCCGCCGGAAGCGCCGCTCGAACCTGCCGGCCACCGAGTGCGGCCGGTCGTAGGCGAAGGACGCCATCGGCGCGATAACGAACACCTCGTCCAGGCCGAGCCCGGCCAGCAAGTCCAGCGAGGTCGACGAGCAGGCGCCGCCGTCAACGTAGCGCCGGCCGCCGATGGACACCGGCGGGTACCAGCCGGGGATCGCGCAGGAGGCCATCACCGCGTCGGGCAACGCTGCCGTCGGCGCGCCGGGCCGGCCGAATGGCACCCGCCGGCCGGTGTCGTAGTCCATCGCCACCACCCACGTGGCCGGGTGGGCCGTCGAGGTGCCGGCGCCGGCAACGGCCGCCACGATCTGCCCGACCGGGCGCAGGCTGCCCCGGCCGCGAGGCAGCATCGAGGACAGCGCGGCCAACGGGGTGACCCGGCGCGGGTGCAGCGCCGTGCGCAGCAGCAGGCCCGCGGATCCCAGCCCGGGTGCCGGCAGCGGCGGCAGCGGCCCACCGCCGTCGGAGCCGTAGTCGTAGTCGATCACCGGGTCACCCTCGACCGGGATGCCGCCCTGGTGACGCAGCAGCGCCTCGACGCTGACCCCGCAGCCGATCATCGCCGCGGTGATGGAGCCGGCTGACGTACCGACCAGGAAGTCGGCGTCCCGGCAGTCGAAGCCGTACTCCTGCTCGAGCGCCGTGAGCGCACCCACCGACCAGGCGAAGCCGAGGACCCCGCCGGCGCCGATGACCAGCCCGCGCGAGCTCACCGGACCGTCTCCACCAACTCCGCCAGGGACTCCTCGATCACCTCGCACAACACGTCCACGTCGGCCATCGCATCACGGTCGGCGTTCAGTCCGTAGTAGACACCGCCGTTGTACGAGGTCAGGCCGATGCACACGGCCTGACCCTTGGCCAGTGGGACCACCGGGAAAACTTCCAGCATCTGCGCACCGCCGGCATACAGCGCGAACTGCGGGCCGGGAACGTTGGTGACGACCACGTTGAACAGCCGGCGGGACAGCTGGCTGGCCGCGCGTGCGCCCAGGCTGTGCAAGGTCGGCGGGGCGAAGCCGGACAGCCGCACCAGGGCGTCGGCGCCCACCGACTGGCCGGCCTCCTTGTGCGCCTTCATCGCGACGCTGATCTGGTGCAGCCGCTCCACCGGGTCCGGCTCGCCGACCGGCAGGTCAACGAGGTAGGACGACACCCGGTTGCCCACAACTCCGTGCTCGTCGGCATTGCGCACCGACACCGGCACCATCGCCCGCAGGCTGCTGGCGGCGGTCACCGGCTCACCGCGGGTCATCAGCCAGGTGCGCAGGGCGCCGGCAACCGTGGCCAGGACGACGTCGTTCACCGTGCCGCCGTGGCTCTTGCGTACCCGCTTGTAGTCATCGAGTTCGGTCCGGGCCATGCCGAACCGGCGTTGCTCGCCGACCTCGACGTTGAGCGGCGTCTCCGGCGCCGGCCGGATCGCGGTGCGGGCGTACGCCAGCAGGCCGCCGACGTGGCCGATCACCGTGCCGACGGTGCTCGTGACGTCGTTGACGCCCATCCGGATCGCATCGACGATCGCGGTAGGCCGCTGCACGATCTCGTTCACCGCATCCAGCACCAGCTCGACCGGATGCGGTTCGGGCTCCGGTACCCAGGTGTCCTCCGGAACCTTGCGGGGCGCCGGCGTGAGGTCGAGGATGACCTGGCCGATGTCGACGGCGCTGATGCCGTCCACCATCGCGTGGTGGGTCTTGGTGATGATGGCGATCCGGCCGTCGGCAAGGCCCTCCACCAGGTACATCTCCCAGAGTGGCCGGCTGCGGTCCAGCCGGCGCGACATCAGCCGGCCGACCAGCTCCCGGAGCGAGGCATCGGAGCCGGGCCGCGGCAGCGCGCTGCGGCGGACGTGATAGCCCACGTCGAACGCAGCGTCATCGACCCAGACCGGACTGGCGATGTGCCCGGGCACCCACTTGATCTTCTGCCGGTAGCGCGGGACCAGGCCGATCCGCTGCTCGATGATCGCGACGAGCTTGTCGTGGTCGAAACCGCCGGCCGGCGGCTGGAACACGGCGACACCGCCCACGTGCATGGGCGTGGTGGGGCCCTCCATGTAGAGGAACGAGACGTCCAGCGGGTTGAGCCGGTCGGTCATCGCTTCGCCATCTCCCTCGGGATCGTGACCATCGTGGCACGGTTGGGTAACTTGGGCGGTAATGGAGGAGAACCGGGCCCGACGGGTGGCCGATGCGTTGCGGGCCCGTGGGATCGACGCCTACACCGCCAAGGAGGGCGTCTACCAGTTCGGCGTCCGGGTGGCACTGCCCGACGGCCGGGAGGCCATCTGGGACTCCGACGGCACCGCGGGGCTCGAGGCGCAGGTGATGCGGGACGGGATGCTCGTCGGCTACGTGCCCTCCTCGAGGGATCCGAGGAGTACGGCGAAGCCGAGGTGATCGAGGCCATCGCATCGACCGACTACGACCAGCCGGTAGCCAGCCGGCTGCCCACGGCGCCGGCGCCCGGGCCGGCGTTGCCACCGCCCGGCGGGGTGTTCCGGCGCTTCCTGGACGGCTTCCGCTACCGCTGAGCGTTTCTGTCGGAGGGCTCAGCTAGCTTCGAACGTATGTTCGAGACTGCGGTGGTGCCGGCGGAGGGCCTGGGTACGCCGGTGGGCGAGGTGCTGGCCGCGATCGCGGCCGGCGCGCAGCCGGGCCCGACCGCCATCGCCATGCTGTGCACCCTGGACCCTGGCTCTTTGACCGGCGCCGA
>JALZAK010000018.1 GCA_030948385.1 Actinomycetota bacterium | reverse complement strand
GGCCAGCACACCGGCCAGCGCGACCGCCCGGGCCGCCTCCCCCGGATGCATCAGCAGCCTGCCCCGCAGCCAGCCCGCCGTGTTCGACCCCACCGGCGCTCCCAGCCGGCGCCGGCCGACCTCGCCGATCAGGCCCAGCTCGGCCGCGGCCAGGCCGGCCTTGACCGCCTGCAGCCGGTCCAACCCCTCGGCCACCTCGCCGTCAGACAGCGACCAGCAGGGCGCCCCGGCCAGACCCGCGACAGCCTCCTCGACCAGGCCCACCGCCGCCAACAGCGGATGTTCCACACAGGTCGGGGTCTGACTCACCACCCCAAACTAGACGGGCGGTATGACAATTTCAGTCGCCGAAATCTCTTGTGGACAAAGGAAAATTGGGCCGTCCCTCACCACTAGGATGCCCGCTGAGCCACGACGAAGATCCGCCGGAACGGAAACAGGGTTCCGAACCTCTCGCGTGGGTAGGCGGCTCGCAGCGCGGCACCGTACTCCGCAAGAAACGCTTCGCGCTCCGCGTCGTTGAGCGCGGCGAACACCGGGCGCAGGGCCGTCCCCTTCGTCCACTCGAGGACCGCGTCGTCTCCTGGCAGTACGTGCAGATACGTGGTCTCCCAGGCGTCAACGCTGAGGCCCAGCGCGGCCAGGGTGGCCAGGTACGTCGCCGGCTCGTGCACAGCCGCCGTGCGCGCGGCGCCGTCCCCGACCTTGGCCCGCCAGCGTGGGCTGTTGCGTAGATCGCTGAGCAGGCTGTGGCTCGGCATGGCGAAGTTCGCCGGCACTTGGAACGCCAGCCAGCCGTCCGGGGCCAGCATCTCCACCAGGCCCGGCAGCAGGTTGAGGTGCTCCGGCACCCACTGCAAGGTCGCGTTCGACAGCAGGACGTCGACCGGGCCGCCGGGCTGCCACTCCCGCAGGTCTGCCTCGACGAACTCCAGCCGCCCCGGCAGCGCGTGCCCGCGGGCGGCGTCGATCATTTCCGCTGAGCTGTCCACCCCGACGACGCGGGCCGCGGGCCACCGCTCGAGCAGCGAGGCGGTTCGGCCCCCGGGCCCGCAGCCCAGGTCAACGACGACAGCCGGCCGATCTGCGCCCACCCGGCTCAGCAGTTCGTCGAACGGTCGTCCTCGCTCGTTGCCGTATTGCTGGTAGGTCGCCGGATCCCACATCGCCCCATTCTCAGGCAGATGTGTCCTCGTCGTCCCAGGGCCCAGGGATGTGCGCCACCGGCCGGCCAGATGCGGTCGCGAAGCCGGCGCCGGCGCGATGGCACGCGCAGGCCGCCGCGTGCGGCCAGCCCGGCGGGATGCCCAGCAGGAACCACACCTCCTTGCCGGGATTGGCGCCGTTGAACGGAACGACGCCCCAGTCGTCGGTGACCGCCTCTAGCAGGTGCAGCCCGCGTCCAGCAGCCACACTGCCGGCCTCGCCGACCTGCATCGAGGGATGCCGCGGATCGGGGTCATCCGTTGGTGGCAGCCGCAGGCTGAGCGTGTCGAGATCGCTGATCAGGTCTGTCCGTGTGGCCCGAACCGAGGGGGGTCGCGGATCGTGGTCGCGTACGCCGACCTCGACGTGGCCCGACGCGACCGAGACGTTCATCGAGATCGGGGTGCGAGCGTGCAGGATGCTGTTCGTCACAAGCTCCGAGACAGCCAGCTTGAGGTCGTCGCGCAACTCCGGAAGCTCCCACCTGGCGCAGATCTCGCCGAGGAAACTGCGCGCCTTGCTGGCCGAGACAGGCGTCGGTGGCAGGTCCACCGACTTGCGACGGCACACGCCCGATCCTCCCGGCCCGGCGAATGAGCTGCTAGCCAGGGTGTGCCCCGCTGGAGCCGCGATCATGCCTCTATCTCGGTTTGACGCCTCGCCAGCACGCCAGACCGGCTCTCGGCCGGCGCGCCCCCGTTCTCGTTAGGCTGCCCGCATGAGTGCTGCGAGCAGCCCAGTGTCGCCGCTCATTGACGAACTGTGGGCCGCTCGCGAGTCGCTCACCCCCGCTGACTCTGATGCGCGCCAGCTGGTCACCGAGGCGGTGGACCTGCTCGACTCGGGAGTGGCCCGGGCGGCCCGGCTCGAGGCCGATGAGGTGGTGGTGGACGAGCGGGCCAAGCGCGCGATCCTGCTGGCGTTCCGGGTGCTCGACATGGTCGAGTCCGCGGCCGGTGACTTCCGCTATCACGACCGGATGCCGCTCAAGACCCGGTTCGACGGGGTGCGGGTGGTGCCCGGCGCCATCGCCCGGTGGGGCTGCTATCTGGCCCCTGGCGTGATCCTGATGCCCTCGTACGTCAACATCGGCGGGTACGTCGGCGCCGGCACACTGGTCGATACCTGGGCAACCGTCGGCTCCTGTGCCCAGATCGGTGCGAACGTCCACCTGTCCGGCGGTGTGGGCATCGGCGGGGTGCTCGAGCCGCCGAATGCGCAGCCGGTCGTGGTGGAGGACGACGCCTTCGTCGGCAGCCGGTGCATGGTCACGGAGGGGGCCCGGGTGGGCCGCGGTGCGGTGCTGGGATCGGGGACGATCCTGGGTCCGACGATTCCGGTCATCGACGTCGAGACGGGTGAGCAGATCAGCCGGGGCCGGATTCCGCCGTGGTCGGTGGCGGTCGGCGGCACCCGGCAGAAGCAATTCGACGGCGGGACGTACGGGCTGCCCTGCGTCCTCTTGATCAAGCGGCTGGCCGAGGGGGAGCGGCACGACAAGGCACAGCTCAACGACGTGCTCCGCTCACACGGACTGTCCACGTGACCCGCCCGTCTCCGCTGGATCTGTCCGCGCCCGTCGAGGAGCTGACCGCGGTGCTCGTCGACACGTCATCGGTCAGCGGCCGCGAGGGCCCGCTGGCCGGTCTGATGGAGGAGGCACTGGCCGGGTTGTCCCACCTGCGGGTGGACCGCGACGGCGACGCGGTGGTGGCCCGGACTTCGTTCGGCGCGGCCCAGCGGGTGATCCTGGCCGGCCACATCGATACCGTCCCGATAGCCGACAACCTCCCGTCGCATGTGGACGGTGGCCGGCTCTATGGCTGTGGTAGCTCGGACATGAAATCCGGAGTCGCGGTGCAACTGGCGCTCGCTGCATCGTTGAACGCGCCGGCGTACGACCTGACGTACGTCTTCTACGACAACGAAGAGGTGGAAGCTCAGCGCAACGGCCTCGGCCGGATTGCCCGCCAGCACCGCGATTGGCTCGACGGCGATCTCGCGGTCCTGCTGGAGCCGACCGCCGGCCGGGTCGAGGCGGGCTGCCAGGGCACGCTCCGGGCCGTCGTCCGGCTGGTCGGACGCCGGGCGCACAGCGCCCGGTCCTGGCTGGGCGAGAACGCGATCCACGCCGCAGCGCCGGTGCTGGACCGGCTGGCCGGCTACGGCGCGCGTGAGGTCGACATCGACAGCTGCATCTACCGCGAAGGTCTCAACGCCGTGGGCATTACCGGCGGAGTGGCCGGAAATATCGTCCCCGATGAGTGCGCCGTGACTGTCAACTACCGCTTCGCGCCGGACCGCACCGAGGCCGCAGCGCTCGACCATGTCCGCGAGGTCTTCCACGGATTCGACGTCGACCTCGCCGATTCTGCGCCCGGCGCGCCGCCGGCGTTGACCTCGCCGCTGGCCCGGGGCTTCGTCGAGTCGACCGGCACCGCGCCGGTCGCCAAGTACGGCTGGACCGACGTGGCCCGATTCGCCTCCCTCGGTATCCCGGCGCTGAACTTCGGCCCGGGGGAGCCCAATCTCGCGCATACCCGGGAGGAGCACGTGGAGGTGGCCCGGATCGACGCCTGCGAGTCGACCCTGCGGGCGTTCCTCACCTGCGCGCCCGGATAGCGGCGCCAACCGGTCGGCCTGACTGCGGCACAATGCCGGCGTGGACAATCTGCCTGAACAGCGCATCGGCGACCGCGAGCGCCGCGCTGTCGACGACCGGCTGCAGCGGGCCACCGGCGACGGGCTGCTGACGCTCGCGGAGTATGACGAGCGCTCGGGTCAGCTCTGGCAGGCGCGCACCCGCGGTGAGCTCGAGGCGGTCACCGCCGATCTGCCACCGGAGCCCAGCGACGCACTTCCGGCGGTCCACGTGTCCCGGCAGCCATCCGTGGGCCAGGTCAAGACGGATCGGTATTCGAGACTCCGGCGCCACCCGCTGCGACGGCTCCTGGTCGCTGCCGCGCTGGCGGTGGGTATTGCCGCCGGCGGGGTTGCGGTTATCGAGCACGGCTCGGATGGTCGGGCCGTCTTCGGCAGCGCGGTGGTCCGGGCCGGCACAAGGAACAGCGTCGACGTCGGGGTGCTGTTCGGCTCGGTACAGGTGATCGTGCCCGACAACGCTCGGGTAGATACCGCCGGCACCGTGGTGTTCGGCAGCCTGGAGTGCAACCGGGCGTGCGACGCCGGTCGATCTGGCCGGGTGGTGCACGTACACGGCTCGGGCGGGTTCGGCAGCGTCCAGGTGCTCACGCAGGGCGAGTACGACGCGGATAGCGGCCGATAGCGTGGCCGCATGAGCTCCGTCGATCCCGACCGCCGCCAGCAGCCCCGGGGCACAACGGAGCGTCGCGACAGCGAGCGGCAGAAGGGACCGGTCACCCTGCGCCGGTCGCAGGTGACCAGCAGCACGACCGACCAGCGGCTGCTCGACACCCGCGGGTCGGCCGACTGGGTGCACACCGATCCCTGGCGCGTGCTGCGGATCCAGTCGGAGTTCGTCGAGGGCTTCGGCCTGCTGGCGGAGCTGCCACGGGCGGTCAGCGTGTTCGGCTCCGCCCGCACGCCGACCGACCACCCGGAATATCAGCAGGGCCGCGAGTTGGGCGCGAAGCTCGCGCGAGCCGGGTTCGCGGTCATTACCGGGGGCGGTCCCGGGACGATGGAGGCGGTCAATCGCGGCGCCAGCGAGGCTGACGGACTGTCGGTGGGGTTGGGCATCGAGCTGCCCTTCGAGCAACGCCTCAACGAGTACGTCGATCTCGGCATCAACTTCCGCTACTTCTTCGCCCGCAAGACGATGTTCGTGAAGTACGCGCAGGCCTTCGTCATCTTGCCCGGGGGGTTCGGCACCCTCGACGAGATGTTCGAGTCGCTCACGCTCGTACAGACCCGCAAGGTGACCAGATTCCCCGTGGTTCTGGTCGGCACCGCCTACTGGTCCGGCCTGATCGAGTGGATGCGCGCCGCGCTGTCCGACTCGGGCAAGATCAACCCATCGGACCTGGACCTGCTGACGGTCACCGACGACATCGACGAAGTGGTGCGGATCGTCGTGGGGTCCGCGCATGCCGACGTTCCCCCGCTGGAGCACCCGGTAGCCCAGTCACCGGCCGAGCCGTGACCGCGGACTAGCTCGCTGCGCTCCGGCGGGGGACCGGCATTGCGGTGGGTCAGTTGTGCTT
>JALZAK010000166.1 GCA_030948385.1 Actinomycetota bacterium | reverse complement strand
GGCGTCGTCGGCATGTTCACCGTCGGCCTCGGCCTGCTCGGCGCGTCGATCGTGCTGCTGAGCTACAACAACTACGCGCCCGAGGTGCTCGAGGGCTTCGGCTTCGGTGGCGCGCTGCTCGCGATGTTCATGCGTGTCGGCGGTGGCATCTTCACCAAGGCCGCCGACGTTGGCGCCGACCTGGTCGGCAAGGTCGAGCAGGGCATCCCCGAGGACGACATCCGCAACGCCGCGACGATCGCGGACAACGTCGGCGACAACGTCGGCGACTGCGCCGGCATGGCGGCCGACCTGTTCGAGTCCTACGCGGTCACGTTGGTCGCGGCCCTGATCCTGGGCAAGGCGGCCTTCGGCTACCACGGGCTGGTGTTCCCGCTCATCGTGCCGGCGATCGGCGTGCTCACCGCGGTGATCGGCATCCTCGCGGTCGCGCCGCGAGACGGTGACCGCACCAGCATCTCGGCGATCAACCGGGGCTTTTTCATCTCGGCCGGCGTCTCGGCTGTGCTCGTCGCCATCGCCGCCTTCGCGTACCTGCCCGGGACGTTCAAAGAGCTCGGTGTCAACGTCACCTCGTCCACCAGCCCGCGGGTGGTGGCTATTGGTGCGGTGCTTATCGGGCTCGTGCTGGCCGCCGCGATCCAGCTGCTGACCGGCTACTTCACCGAGACGACCCGCAAGCCGGTACTCGACATCGGTCGCTCCTCGCTGACCGGCGCCGCCACGGTGATCCTCACCGGCGTCGCGGTCGGCCTCGAGTCCGCGGTCTACAGCGCCCTGCTCATCGCCGGCGCCGTGTACGGGGCGTTCCTGCTCGGCGGCGGCTCGGTGGTGGTCGCGCTCTTCGCTGTCGCGCTGGCCGGCACCGGCCTGCTGACCACGGTCGGCGTCATCGTCTCGATGGACACCTTCGGGCCGGTCAGCGACAACGCGCAGGGCATCGCCGAGATGTCCGGTGATATCGACGAGGCCGGCGCGCTGGTCCTCACCGACCTCGACGCCGTCGGCAACACCACCAAGGCGATCACCAAGGGGATCGCGATCGCGACCGCCGTGCTGGCGGCCACAGCGTTGTTCGGCTCGTTCCGGACTGCGGTTGAGGACGCGCTGATCAAGGCCGGCGTGAGCGGCCGGAGCTTCTCGCTGTCGGTGGACAGGCCCAATGTGCTGGTCGGGCTGATCATCGGCGCCGCGGTGGTGTTCCTGTTCTCCGGCCTGGCCATCAATGCGGTGTCGCGGGCCGCCGGCCGGGTGGTCTATGAGGTGCGTGAGCAGTTCCGTACCCGGCCGGGAATCATGACCTTCACCGAGCGGCCGGATTACGGCCGGGTCGTCGACATCTGCACCAAGGACTCGCTGCGCGAGCTGGCGACCCCGGGCCTGCTGGCCGTCTTGGCGCCGATCGCGGTCGGCTTCGGCCTGGGCTATGCGCCACTCGGCGCCTACTTGGCCGGCGCGATCGGTGCCGGCGTGCTGATGGCGGTGTTCCTGGCCAATTCCGGCGGGGCCTGGGACAACGCGAAGAAGCTGGTCGAGGAAGGCAACTACGGCGGCAAGGGATCCGACGCGCATGCTGCGACGGTGATCGGCGACACGGTCGGCGACCCGTTCAAGGACACCGCCGGCCCGGCCCTCAACCCGCTGTTGAAGGTGATGAACCTCGTCTCGCTGCTGGTCGCGCCGGCGGTGGTCGAGTACGGGGTGGGCAAGCACGCCAGCACCGTGCTCCGGCTGGCCGTGGCGCTCGCCGCCGCTGCGATCGTCATCGGCGCCGTGGTGTTCTCCAAGCGGCGCAGCGTCGCGGTGGGCGCCGAGCCGGTTCCCGACGCCGGGACGGTCCAGCGGACGCCGGTCGGATGAGCCGGCCGGCCGGTGCGTTGCTCGCGGCGGCGCTGATCGCGCTCAGCGCGGCCTGCGGTGCGGATACGGTCAAGGCACAGGCCTGGGCCAAGGGTGTCTGCGGCGCGGTGCGGCCATGGGCGCAGCAGATCCAGTCGTCGGTGGCCAACGTCCAGGCCGCGGTTGGCACGAGCAAGGATCCGGCCGTGGTCAAGCCGCAACTGAGCAAGCTGTTCGGCAACGCGGTCCGGGCTACCGACACCGCGATCAAGGGCGTCGAGCGAGCCGGCGTACCCGACGTCAAAGACGGCAAGCAGATCGCCAAGGACTTCCGGAACGCGCTGCTCAGTGCCCGGAACGCCTTCGCCACGGCGCAGAAGTCGGTGCAGGCGCTGCCGACAGGCGACAAGACGAGGTTTTCCGCCGCGGTCGTGCGAATCGGCGCGGCTCTGAGCAAGGACTACGGCGCCGCCGGCAAGCGGATCGACCAGAACCGCTCCGCGGAGCTGAAGGCGGCCTTCGAGAAAGAGCCCGCCTGCACTCGATAGTCGGGCGCCGGCACTCACTACCCTGCTGGCATGTCGGGGCAGCTTTCGTTCTTCACGGCTGGTGCGCTGCCGCCGGCGATCGACGACCTCGAGGGGCTGCTGGCCGGCCCCGGGCAGGTGGTCCGGCGCGGCGGCGAGGCCCGGATCGGCGTCGTCGTCGACGGCCACTGGCGGGTCGAGGCCCTGCTCGCCGCCTTCGCCGAGCGGGGGCTGGGCGGTGAGCAGCACAGCAGCCTCGAAGGGCAATCGGCGGTGCGCACGAGTTTCTCCACCGGGCTCGCTGCGCTCGCCGGCCGATGGACGCGCGGCGCCCGGACGATGCCGCCGGACGGATTCGGCCTGGACGGTCCCCGGCTGCGCCTGTGGGCGGTCGCGGCCGGCCGATCCGATGACTACGGCTTCGCGCTGGCACTGGGCGGCACCGACGACGCGGCGTGGGCGGCCATCGGGTCGGCCCTCCACGACACCGGCCTACCCGGTGCATTGATCGGGCCGCGGGCCGGCGGCCCGGCGTACCGGATCACCGGCGGGCGCCGGCTGGCCCGGCTGCGCGAGCTTGTCGGTGACCCGCCGGCGGGGGCGGCCCCATCGGACTGGCCGGGCTGACCCCGGCACGGCCCGGCCCAGCTCGGGACCGGCGAGCGGTTACCGTGGACGCGGCACCCGGCCGGCAGTCGTGCTACCGGTGGCCATCCCGGAGCAACCCACGCAACCCAGGAGCATCGTGCCTGCCGCTCGCGCCGAACGCCCCCCGGGTGGGGTGCGGCTGGTCATCGTCGAATCCCCGGCCAAGGCCAAGACGATCGCCGGCTACCTCGGCAAGGGCTACCTGGTCGAGTCCAGCATCGGGCACATCCGTGACCTGCCTCGCAACGCCGCCGACGTGCCGGCCAAGTACAAGGGCGAGAGTTGGGCCAGGCTCGGCGTCGACGTCGACCACGGCTTCACGCCGCTGTATGTCATCAGCCCCGACCGCAGGCAGCAGGTCGGCAAGCTCAAGAAACTGCTGAGCGGGGCCAGCGAGGTCTACCTGGCCACCGATGAGGACCGCGAGGGCGAGGCCATCGCCTGGCATCTGGTGCAGACCCTGAAGCCGACCGTGCCGGTGCGCCGGATGGTCTTCCACGAGATCACCCCGGCGGCTATCGCCGCAGCGGTGGACAACCCGCGTGACATCGACGCCGCCCTGGTCGACGCGCAGGAGACCCGGCGCATCCTGGACCGGCTGTACGGCTACGAGGTCAGCCCGGTGCTGTGGAAGAAGGTGCTGCCGAAGCTCTCGGCCGGCCGGGTCCAGTCGGTTGCGACGCGGATCGTGGTGGAGCGGGAGCGGGCCCGGATGCGGTTCCGCTCGGCCGGCTACTGGGACATCACCGGCACCTTCGACACCGGCCGCCCGGACCGCGCCGATCCGACCGGGCCAACCCGGTTCGGCGCGACCCTCGTCGCCCTGGACGGCGACCGGGTGGCCACCGGACGCGACTTCGACCCGGCCACCGGCCGGCCCCGCGGCGATGTGGTGCACCTCGACGAGGCCGGCGCCCGCGGCGTGGCCGCGCGGCTGGACGGTGCGGCCTTCGCGGTGACCCGGGTCGAGGAGAAGCCCTACCGCCGCCGGCCCTACCCGCCGTTCATGACGAGCACCCTGCAGCAGGAGGCCGGGCGCAAACTGCGGATGTCCAGCCAGCAGGCGATGCGGGTCGCTCAGCGGCTGTACGAGAACGGCTACATCACCTACATGCGCACCGACTCCACCAACCTCTCCGAGACCGCGCTGTCCGCGGCCCGGAGCCAGGCCCGAGAGCTTTACGGCGACGCGTTCGTGCCCGCCGAGCCACGGCGTTACGTACGCAAGGTCAAGAACGCGCAGGAGGCGCACGAGGCGATCCGGCCCGCAGGGGACAGCTTCCGCACTCCGGGGGCGGTGGCAGCGGAGTTGAGCCAGGACGAGTTCGGTATGTACGAGCTGATCTGGAAGCGCACCATCGCCTCGCAGATGGCCGACGCGGTTGGACAGAGCGTGTCGCTGCGGCTTTCCGGCCGGTCGTCCACAGGGGAGGACGCGGAGTTCGCCGCAACCGGCAAGACCATCACTTTCCCCGGTTTCCTGCGGGCCTACGTCGAGGGCTCCGACGACCCGGAGGCCGAACTCGAGGACACCGAGCACCGGTTGCCGCAGGTCGAGCGCGGCCAGCCGCTGTCCGCGGTCTCGCTCGAGGCTCAGGGGCACACCACATCCCCGCCGGCCCGCTACACCGAGGCGTCGCTGGTCAAGGCCCTCGAGGAGCTGGGCATCGGCCGGCCGTCGACGTACTCGGCGATCCTGCAGACCATCCAGGACCGCGGGTACGTGTTCAAGAAGGGCACCGCGCTGGTGCCGACCTGGGTGGCCTTCGCCGTCGTCGGCCTGCTGGAGACCTACTTCGCCCGGTTGGTCGACTACGACTTCACCGCGGCCGTCGAGGAGGATCTCGATGCGATCGCGGACGGGCGGCAGAAGTCGCTGGCCTGGCTGACCAGGTTCTACTTCGGTCCGGGCGCCGGCGAGCACGGCGGTGCCGAGGGTGGCATCGTGGCTGCCGGCGGGCTGAAGCGGTTGGTCGCCGAGCGGCTCGGTGAGATCGACGCCCGCGGGGTCAACTCCATCCCGCTCGACGACGGCGTCGTGGTGCGGGTCGGCCGGTATGGGCCCTACCTGCAGCAAGGTGGTGACGACGGCGCTCGGGCCAGCATTCCCGAGAGCCTCGCCCCGGACGAGCTGACCCCGGCCAAGGTGGCCGAGCTGCTCTCCGCCCCGTCCGGGGACCGGGAGCTCGGCCCCGACCCGGTGACCGGTGAGCCGGTGATCGCGAAGGCCGGCCGGTACGGCCCGTACGTCCAGGCCGGCGAGCGGACCGCCAGCCTGTTCAAAGACATGTCGCTGGACTCGCTGACGTTGGCGGAGGCGCTCCGCCTGCTGACGCTCCCGCGTACGGTCGGCGCCGCGCCGGACGGCGACGAGGTGGTGGCACAGAACGGCCGCTACGGGCCGTACCTGAAGAAGGCCGGAGACACCCGCTCCCTCAGCACCGAGGCTGCGCTGTTCACTGTCACCCTGGACGAAGCACTGGCGATGTTCGCCCAGCCGAAGACCCGCCCCGGCCGCGCTGCCGGGGGCGCGCCGCTGCGCGAACTCGGCGCGGATCCGGCCAGCGGTGGGCCGGTGGTCGTGCGGGAGGGCCGTTTCGGCCCCTACGTCACCGATGGCGAAACCAACGCCAGTCTGCGCAAGGGCGACGACGTCGAATCGGTCACGCTGGAACGCGCGGCCGAGCTGCTCGCCGACCGGCGGGCCCGCGGGCCGGCGCCGAAGAAGCAGGCGGCCGGCCGCCGGCCGGTCAAGAAGGCGGCGAAGAAGGCCGCCAAGAAGGCTGCGAAGAAGCCGGTCGCCGCAAAGACCAGCAAGGCGCCGGCAGCCCTCTAGATCTGGACTTGAGCCGCCCCGAGCAACGCCCGATCTGGCGTAGCGCACCTTAGAGTGGGTGCAGATCCGCTGCTGGTCGAGCCATCCGGAGACTGCGATCACCACCGACCCGATCCCGCCGCCAGCCGCCGCCACCAAGCTTGCGGCGGCGGCGCCGGACGCCGAACAGGTCGGCCGCGACATGCGCGCCGTTCTGGGGATTATTCCGTTCCGCCGGCTGTTCGTCGTGTTGTCGCTGTCGAGCATCGGCGATTGGCTGGGCCTGCTCGCCACCACCACCATCGCCGCCGACCAGGTGCACGGCACGGCGGCGAAAGGCGCCGCGTTCGGCGGGGTGGTGGTGATCCGGTTGCTGCCCGCCCTGGTGTTGGCGCCAATCGCCGGCGCCTTCGCCGACCGGTTCGACCGCCGGCTGACGATGATCATCTGCGACACGCTGCGTTTCGCGCTGTTCGCCTCGATCCCGCTCGCCGGCGTCATCGGCTGGACCCTCGCGGCCTCGTTCATCATCGAAGTCGTCGGGATGTTCTGGATCCCGGCCAAGGAGGCCTCGGTCCCTAACCTGGTCCGCCGCGAGCAGCTCGAGCAGGCCAACCAGCTGTCCCTGTTCTCCACTTACGGCCTGTCTCCGGTCCTCGCCGCGGTGATGTTCGCGTCGCTTACCACGATCAGCCGGCTGCTGGCCGAGAAACTGCCGCACGGATACTTTGCCGCCAACCGGGTTGACCTGGCGCTGTACTTCAACGCCGGCACCTTCCTGCTGTCGGCTCTGGTGGTCTTCTTCATCCCGCAGATCAGCGGCCGCCGGCGTGACAGCGAAGGCCGGCCGGTGCCCCAGGTCGGCTTGCTCCGCTCGATCGGCGAGGGCTGGAGCTACGTCCGGCGTTCCAAGCTGGTGCGCGGGCTGGTGATCGGGATCTTCGGCGCACTGTCGGCCGGCGGCGTGGTCGTCGGCACCGGCAAGTTTTATGCCGTCAGCCTCGGCGGTGGCGACGCGACCTTCGGGCTGCTGTTCGGCTGCCTGTTCGTCGGGCTGGGCGCCGGCATGGGCTTCGGGCCCAAGCTGGCCAGGGACCTGTCGCGGCGCCGGTGGTTCGGGATGTCGATCGTGCTCGCCGGGTCTTCGGTGGTGATGCTGTTCGCGGTGCCGTTCCTCGCCCTGGCGATGTTGTTCACGCTGCTGGTCGGACTGGGCGCCGGCATGGCCTACCTTGCCGGGCTGACCCTGCTGGGCGCCGAGGTCGACGACCAACTGCGCGGTCGGACGTTTGCGTTCATCCAGTCGATGGTGCGCGTCGTGCTGATGATGGCTACCGCCGTGTCCTCGCTGCTGGTTGGTCTCGGGGGTCAGCACACCGTCCATTTAGGACCGATTCCGTTCACCTTCAACGGCTCCCGCGGGCTGCTGCTCATTAGCGGTCTGCTGGCGGTCGCAGTCGGGGTGATCGCGTTCCGCCAGATGGACGACAAGCGCGGAGTGGCCGTCCTGCCCGACCTGATTGCGTCCCTGCGCCGGCGGCCGGCCCGCGACGCCGGCCACGGCGGACTGTTCATCGCGTTCGAGGGAGGCGAGGGGGCCGGCAAGTCGACGCAGACGGCGATGCTGGCCGACTGGCTGCGTTCTGCCGGTTACGACGTCGTGGTCACCCAGGAGCCGGGTGGCACGGCGCTCGGCCGGCGGGTCCGGGCGCTGCTGCTCGACCCGGCCACCGAGGGCCTCTCGCCGCGAGCCGAAGCGCTGCTCTACGCGGCTGATCGGGCCGATCACGTCGACGGCGTGATCCGGCCGGCGCTACGCCGGGGCGCCGTGGTGATCACCGATCGGTACGTCGACTCGTCGCTGGCCTACCAGGGCGCCGGCCGTGACCTGCCGGTCGAGGACATCGACCGGCTCTCGCGCTGGGCGACGGAGGGCCTGCGGCCTGACCTGATCGTGCTGCTCGATCTCGAGTCCAAGGTCGGCCTGCAGCGAGCCGCCGCGCAGTCCGCCGCCGACCGGATGGAGGCCGAGTCGGTGGACTTCCACGAACGCGTCCGCGACGCCTTTCTCACCCTGGCCGGCCGGGGCGGCCGGTACCTGGTGGTGGACGCGACCGCCCCGCCGGGCGACGTGGCGGCGCAGGTGCGGCAACGCGTCGACCCGCTGCTGCCGGCGCCCCCGCTCCCGCCGACCCGGCCGCTGAGCCCGGCCCGGCAGCCGGGTGCCGGTGCCAGCCCCCCGTGAGCGTGTGGGACGAGGTCGTCGGGCAGCCGGACGCGGTACGCGTGCTGTCCGCGGCGGCGCAGGCCAGCGCCGACGTGGTGGCCGGCCGGCCGACCCGGGTGGGTGCGATGACGCACGCTTGGCTGTTCACCGGGCCACCGGGCTCCGGCCGGTCCGTCGCGGCGCGGGCCTTTGCGGCCGCCCTGCAGTGCCCCGAACTGGGCTGTGGACAATGCCCGCAGTGCCATCAGGTTCGCGCCGGCACGCATGCCGACGTGCGGCTCGTCGTGCCCGAGGGCCTGTCCATCCCGGTCGCGCAGATGCGCGAGTTGGTGTTGCGCGCAGCCCAGTCGCCGGCGGGGGGGCGGTGGCAGGTCATCTTGATCGAGGATGCCGACCGTCTCACCGAGGCAGCCGCCACGGCGTTGCTCAAGACCGTGGAGGAGCCGCCGCCGCGCAGTGTGTTCCTCCTCTGCGCGCCCTCGACACATCCCGACGACGTGTCGCTGACGATCCAGTCGCGCTGCCGGGTAGTGGCCCTGCGTACTCCCAGCGTTGACGCGATCACGACCGTCCTCACCGGTCGTGACGGGGTGGATCCGGCGATGGCGCGGTGGGCGGCGCGAGCCGCGCAGGGCCATGTCGGGCGGGCCCGCCGGCTGGCTCACGACGAGGAGGCCCGGGCCCGCCGGCGGACGGTGCTCGGTGTGCCGGGAGCTCTGACCGGCCTGGGCGCCTGCTTCGAGGTGGCCGACGAGCTGATCACCGCGATGGAAGAGGAGGCGGCCGCGCTTACCGAGCCGCAGGAACAGGGGGAGACCGATGCGCTCAAGCAGGCGCTGGGTGCCGGCGGCACCGGCAAGGGGGCGGCCGCAGCCGGCCGGGGCAGCGCCGGCCAGCTCAAGGAGCTGGAAAGGGTGCAGCGCTCCCGCCGTACCCGCGCCCAGCGGGATGCCCTGGACCGTGCGTTGGTCGACCTCGCCGCGTTCTACCGGGACGTACTGACGGCCCGCGTCGGTGCCCGTGTGCCGGCGGTGCACGGGGATGTCCCGGACGTCATCGGACGGGCCGCCCATGCGTGGACGCCTGAGTCGGTCTTGCGCCGGCTGGAGTCGGTGCTGGCCTGCCGTAGCGCCATCGACCTCAATGTCAAGCCGCGGATCGCGGTCGAGGCGATGACAATCGCCTTGCGGGACGGCTGAACATTTCCGCGGGTTACCCCGGGATAGTCTTCAGGCCGTGGGCATGCTGTGCGCGGTCAGCTTCGCTCGGTACGGCCGCCTCTACTACCTCGCTCCCGGCCCGTACTCCCCCCGGGTCGGTGACAAGGTCCTGGTGGCCACCGACGCCGGCCCGGAGGTCGCCGAGTGCATCTGGGCACCGCAGGAGGTCGGCGACGCTGCGACCGGCGCGCCCGAGCTGGCCGGGCTGGCCGGGCCGCCGGATCTCGAGCGCGATGCCACTGTGCGCCGGCGCAAGGCCGAGGCGCGAGTCGCCGCGAAGCGGCTGATCCGCGAGCACGGCCTGCCGATGAAGGTTGTCGGCATCGATCATGTGGCCGGCGACGAGCGGACGACCATCTACTTCAGCGCCCCGCACCGGGTCGACTTTCGCGCGCTGGTCCGCGACCTGGGTGCCACGCTGCACTGCCGGGTGGAGCTGCGTCAGCTCTCCGCCCGCGACGAGGCGCGGGTACAGGGCGGCATCGGCTCGTGCGGTCGGGATCTGTGCTGCGCCACCTTCCTCAAGGACTTCGAGCCGGTCACCTTGCGAATGGCCAAGGACCAGGATCTGCCGCTGAACCCGATGCGCATCTCCGGCGCCTGCGGGCGGCTGATGTGCTGCCTCAAGTACGAGCACCCGCTCTATGCCGACTTCAAATCCTCCGCGCCGGCGATCGGCGAGCAGGTCGATGCGCCGGAAGGTTCCGGCCGGGTGGTGGCCCACAACGTGCCGACCGACTCGGTCGTGGTGCGGCTCGACCAGGGCGGCGGCCGGTGCAGTTGCAGCAGGGCGAGCGTGTGCGGCAGCCGGCAAGCGTACGAGTCCAGCCCGTCCGCTGAGGTCCCGGTTGGCGGCGATACCGCTGGCTGAGCCTGGCTAGACTGGCGTTGGCCAAGCGCCGCCTTAGCTCAGTCGGCAGAGCGATTCACTCGTAATGAATAGGTCATCGGTTCGATTCCGATAGGCGGCTCCACCCCTGACCTGCGGAAACGCGGGTTTCCATGATCTTCTGAAAATGCCGTGGTGGCCAGCGTGGTGGCCACCGGCTGCCTCCTGCATCGAAGTTGTCGCTGAAGACCGTCATTAGCGGGGCCCTGTCCATTCTGTCCATTCGTCCAAGAGCGGGTTGTGCCTTGAGAACCCGGGGGGCGCTAATGACTCCATTCCAGGCACGGTGATCTTGCTTTCGGGTCTACGTTGGCCGACGAGATCGGGCACCTTCCCGGTTCGAGGCAGGATGCGAGGTGTGGACATTGAGCCGACGCAGCGGTGAGGGCCCTACCGGCACCCCCAGCACCGTGATGCGGCTGGGCCGCATACCCGTCAGCCCTCTGTCGGGCGAGAGCAAGTGCCCCGACTGCGGGCAGCTGATGTGGCGCAGTCAGCGGATCGTGTTGAGGGAAATCGGCAACCGCGATCGATACGCGCACGCTTACTGCGACAAGATCAAGCCACCCACACCCGAAGAGATCGCGTCGCGAGATCGAAGGGTTGTCCGGGAAGGCAGCCGGCGCGCCAACTGAATCAGGCCGGGACCGGCGTCGAATGGCGGCCCTATCCCCATAGCGCCTTCTCCATCCGTAGGGCGGCGTCCCGGGCCAGTTCGGGCACTACGTGGCTGTACGTGTTCAGTGTCAGGCTGATCTGGCTGTGGCCGAGTATCTCCATCGCCACCCGGGCCGGTACGCCTTGCTGTAGCAGCAGCGTGGCCGCCGTGTGCCGGGCGTCGTGCAGGCGGGCGTCCCGAACCCCGGCCGCCCGCAGCAGCGCCTTCCATGCCGCGTAGTCCGCCGAGTGGTCCACCGGCCGGCCGTTGACCTGGGCGAAGACGAGCCTGTGGTCGGCCCATTCCGACCCGGCGGCCAGACGTTCGGCGGCCTGCTCGACCCGCTGGACGCGCAGCGCGTCACGCAGGCTGGGCGGCAGGGTGATCGTCCGGTGCCCGGCCGCGGACTTTGGCTCGACTATCACCAGCCCTACGCCCCGCTGGCGCTGTAGAGCCTGCCGGACGGTCAGGGTGCCGACGTCGAGGTCCACGGCCGCCCACGGCAGCCCCAGCGCCTCGCCCTGTCGTAGTCCCAGCGACAGCGCCACCGTCCAGCGGGCCGCGTTGCGCTGGCCCTTGGCTGTCTGTAGCAGCGCCCGCGCCTCGGCCGCCGTGAGTGGGCGGACCTCCCGCCGCACGACGGACGGGGCGTCTACCAGTCGGCACACGTTGCGGGCCACCCGGCCGCGCTGCACGGCCACCGTGAACGCCCGGGACATGACCCGGTGCATCTTGAGCACCGTCGCCCCGGACAAGCCCTCGGCGGTCATGGCCGCGTAGAACCTCTCCAAGTGCTCGGGTTGGAGCCGGTCGAGCCGGTGGTGCCCGAGTGCGGGGATGATCCGGACCCGGATGAGCGACCCGTAGCCGTCCAGCGTCGATGGTCGCACCTTGCGGGCGGCGATGCTGTCCAGCCAGTGCGTCAGCCACGCCGCGACTGTCGTGCGGCCGGTCGTAGTCAGGACTCCCTCGTCGCGCCGCTGCTCAAGCTGGCGGACCTTGGCCACCACGTCGGCTCGGCGCTCACCGGACACGTGCCGCCGGTCCCGGACACCGCCAGCCTTCACACCCATGCTGACGTTGCCATGCCAGCGGCCCACGTGGTCGCGATAGATCGTGGACTCGCCACTGGCGTTGCGCTCGGCGCTCATCGGTTGCGCTCCTTCCGCTTGCGGGCTCGACGGCCACGCTCCGATTGCGCCTTAGCGCACCTGTGGGAGCAAAACTTGACCCCGTGATACTTCTGCGTGTCGTATCCGTGGGAGGCGACGCTGTAGCGCGCTCGGCCCCGTTGCCGGGTGAAGCGGTTGCTGCAGCGTTCGTTGGCGCAGACGCGCACCGGGTGCCCCTCGGCAATGAGCTGAGCCAACTGCAGAGCCGCGACGCTGTAGACCGTCGGCTGCGGCAGTTGGACTAGGTGATGGTTCGTTTCGGCTAGGCGGACGTGCATTCGGAAGGGTGCTAGGGCGGCGTTCATGTGGTCCTGCCAGAACCACCATGCCTGGGCTTCGTTGTCCGGGCGCCGAAATTCACCCGCCTCCCAAATGTCGGCCAGGTCTTGACCGTCGTTGGTGGCGTAGGACAGCCAGTGCCGGCTGATGGTCTGCATGAGCCGGAGATGCCAGCGGGCAACGTAAACCAACGCGAGGTTCGGGCGGACCAGGCCGTCCAAGGCTTGCCTGATCTCGACTGGCGCGTATTCCGCCTCCTGCCAGGGGAGCAGATTGAGCCCCTTGGGCAAGCGTCCCCATTCGGCCTCAAAGGCTGCGATGCCCTCAGCGTCCAACTCGGCCGCTAGAACCTCCCGCAGTACGAAGTCAGCCGGCAGCTGCCGCCATGGCCTCTCCATGTCCGCGGTGTCGTAGCGGAGCAGCTCGAGGGCGCCGTCGCCATCCGGCGGGACAACGGTCGCCGGGGGTGCAGGGACGCCGGGCAGGTCCGGCGGTTGGG
The DNA here is from genome assembly GCA_030948385.1 of Actinomycetota bacterium. Taxonomy (GTDB): domain Bacteria; phylum Actinomycetota; class Actinomycetes; order Mycobacteriales; family QHCA01; genus QHCA01. The sequence goes on along the minus strand of JALZAK010000166.1, from coordinate 6,657 downwards.
CTGGCCAGACCGTGGGACGAAAGGTGGGGAGTTGCGTCCCTTGCATGCCAGCATTTTGTCGTGGGACGTTCGTCCATGTCAACCGTTCCACGTCCACGGGAGGTCTCAAGTGTCCGTACCGCTTCTCTACAAGCCGGAGGACGCGGCCGCCATCCTCGGGATTGGTCGATCCAAGCTGTTCGAGCTCCTGGCGGCGGGGCAGCTGCCCAGCGTCCAGATCGGACGGGCACGACGCATACCGGCCAGTGCCCTGAGTGATTTCGTGGGGCGCATTGTGGCCGAGCAGACCAGGCCGCCGGCCGCGTGAGGCCGCCCAGCAAGGCGGGCGGTCAGCCGAAGCCGAACCGCCCGACCCGCGCACTGATCGCCGCCGCCGCCAGGAGACAGGATCTACCGTCCACAGTAGACGCCATCCCGGATATTCCGGAGCAGCGACGCCCTCCCACCGCGCCGTCATTGCAGCCGATCCTGGTGCCGCGCAGTCCGCTCGAAGCCGAGGAGCAGATGTACGCGGCCGGCTGGGCGGACGGCTGGCGGGACGCTGAGAGCGCCGCTGCCGCATCGTGGAAGCCGCTCGCCGCGTGGGTCCGGGGCACGGCCAACAGCCCGTCCTACAACGTGCTGGCCGCCCGGCGTGCGACCCCAGACACCGACCCGTGCTCGGACCGGTGCCGGCGGTGCTCCAGGTGTGTGGGGTCGCTGGCCTACTGGGGTCGTGGTGGCCGCGATTGGCTCGGCGTCGAGGCGGAAGCCCCGACCCGCGCAGCCTCCCGTGTGGACGGTGCACCGTGAGCGCCGTCAAGGCCCGGAAGCCGTCACCAGCCGTCACCACCGGGAAGGCTCCGCGGGTCAGGTGCGTCGTGTGCGAACGGAAGTTCACGGCGACCCGCAAGGATGCCCGCTACTGCTCTGGGGCCTGCCGCCAGCGCGCCAGCCGGGCAAGGGCATCACAGGATGACCTGACCCGGGAGATTGAAGCGGCCCGGCTGCACTACTGGGCGCTCATCCGCCAGCAAGCCGAGGCCCGCGGAATGTCACACGTCGAGACGGCTCAGGCCCGGTTCGTCGCGGCCAACGGTGACGTTCGTATCGGGTTCGACGGCCCCGTCGTCGGCCGCACGACACCGTTCCGGCGGGGCTGGGCCGCCTGGGGACTGGAGGCCGCCGGCCCGCCTTTCTGCCCGCCTCCCGGGCGGCCAGGATGAAGGCCACCCAGCTCGCAATGAAGGCACCCGCCGTGGTCCGGGTCGAGGTCGGCCGGCGTAGCGCCTGGCTGTGGGGGGCCGGTGTGCACCGGGCCCTGCAGGCCACGTCCACCCCGTTCATGCGCTGCCCGGTCTATCGGACGTTCACCGTCCCGATCGACGGACTCAGCGACGTGCTGGCCTACTTGGAGCACGCCCGCGGCCGCCGCGTCGTGGAGCTTGTCGAGGTGGACCGATGACCGACACCCGGCTACCAGAGCACTACCTCACCAGCCCCGGCCTCGACGCGCTGACCGACCCGGCGCACCGGGTGTTCGTCAACGGCCTGATGTGGAGCGTCACCCACGGCACCGATGGTGAGCTGACCCGCCGGTCGCTGCGCTGGTTGCACCCCGACCCGCTGCTGATCGGCCCGGCCTGCGTCGAGCTGGTCGCCGCCGGACTGTGGCAGGAGCACGGTGAAGGCTGGCTGATCGTCGGGTTCCTCGACCACCAGTCGGCCGCCGCTGACGTGCAGGCCAGCCGCGAGAAGGCAGCAGCAGCCCGGCGCCGGCAGCGCGCCCATGCCCGCGGCGACCATTCTCTGTGCTCGCCCGATTCCTGCACCCATGCCGCAATGTCGGGGGGCGACACGGCGCCTCGTCGGGGGGCAACCCCTGAGGACAGGACAGGACAGGACTCTGGTTACAGAACCAAGTACGTAACTAGGCCCAGCGGCAAGACGCACGAACACCGGAACACCGGAAACTCAGAGTCAGCGGACGACGACGAATGGGCCGGCCTTCACGTAGTCGGCGGTGCGACGTGAACACAGCTGGCGATGCCCCGGTCCACCGTGCCGTACCTGGAAGGACGCCATGACCGCCGACCACGCCAACCACCAGCACCGCACTGCGCGAGACGGCTCGCGCACCGACAGCACGCCGTGGTCGTGCGCCATCTGTGCCGCGCCGCTGGCCGCCGCCGCCGTCCACGCCGGCGCCTACCTCTGCCCGGCCTGCCTGGTCGGCTGGCTCACCCGGACCAGGCGCGCCGCACCACGGACGCCCATCCGATGACCGCGACCCGACCCGGGCGGGGGGACAACGCCGCCTGGCGTACCGCCCGCAAGCGCGTACTCGCCGAGGAACAGGACTGCGCCCTGTGCGGCCGGCCACTCGACCACACCCTGCCCCGCCGCCACCCGTGGGCCAGCGAGATAGACCACATCGTGCCGCTGTCGATCGGCGGCGCCCCGTATGACCGGCACAACCTGCGAGCCGTCCACCGCTGGTGCCACCAGCGCCGGCCACAGATGACACCACCACTGGCAGCGCCATCCATCGGCTACACGAGCCGGTCATGGTGACCCCCCTAGGGGCCTCGCCCTCTCGCCAGCGCGTGGGCGTCGGACCGCCGCGTGCGACTTTTTTGTGTGGGGCCGATGTTCCGGGGATGCCGACCCCCCAGGGCCGGTCGCACTCTCTGGGCGGTGTGCCCACGGACCTCCGCCGTGCGCGTTCATCCCTCTCCACGACCTGAAACGATTGGAGTCCCGTTATGAGTGACGACCCTCCTAAGGGTTCGCAGGCTGCCGGCCGGCGGTTGTGGCGGTCGGTGCTGGGCGCCTTCGACCTTGACGAGCATGAGCTTGCGTTGTTGCGGCAGGCGGCTCGGACTGCCGACGTGTGCGAGGTCTTGCAGGGACTCGTGGACGCCGAGGGGGCGATGCGTGAGGGCCGGGCGCATCCGGCCCTTGTCGAGCTGCGGCAACAGCGGATCGTCCTGGCCCGGCTGCTGGTTGCGTTGCGGGTGCCGCTGGGCGAGGAGTCTGAGGGCTCGGATCGGTTGCAGCGGCGTGGCACCCGCGGGGTTTATGGGATTCGCGGCGGTGTGGGGTGAGGCGGCGGGAGCGGCGGGATTCGGTGGCGGTGCCGGAGCGGTTGGCTAGGTTCGCCGCGTGTGACTGGCCGGGTGATCCGTTCGCCGCGCTCGAGGTCTGGAAGGCCGAGCGGCGGGCTTGGGCAAGCGCGCATCCTGGGTCGTTGCTCGGCGATGTTGTTGACCAGTTGCGTGCTGAGATTCGGGCTCGCCGTGCCCTGCATGGCTGGGATAACCCGTGAGGCGGCGCGAGGCGGCGGGCGGCCCGGAGCGTCCCCCGGAGAGGCTGCTGCGATTCGACCTGAGCGAGTGGGCCGGGGCGGTGGACCCGTTCGACGCCTGGGCGGCAGCCCGGCAAGTGTGGCGGGATGCCTACGGCTGGCCGGCCGGCGCGTTGGATTTTCTGCGGGGCAGTTCGCTGCGCGCCCGCCGCGACTGCGACGCGGCGTCCCCAACCCAACCCGATGCGGAGGACTGACCAAAATGGACGATCACGCGGTCAAGATGCTGGCCGACTGGCGCTGCTGGCACTGTGACGCCGGGGTGAAGGTGCTGCCAGCGGCCGGCGAGCGGGCGGTGCTCGACGTGCAGCATCTTGCCGGCTGCCCAGACCGCGAGGACGACGAAGATGAGGCGGTCGTGTACGAGTTCGACCACGACGCCGAGGTATTGCAGCGGCCGGGTGAGTCGTGACACGGAAGGCGAAGAAGGGGCCGCCTGTAACGGCGGCCGAGATGCTGGCCCGGGTGCCCCCGCTGGACCTAACGCACATCGTCAACCGGGCCGAGCTCGAGGGCTTCGCCGTCGTCGATGCCATCAATTCCGGCCAGTCTGAGGACCGGACCGGCCCGCCGCTGTGGCACCGGCTCGCCGAGGCGGCCCGGGCGGTGCGTCGCTACCAGCGTTTGCAGGCCGGTGGGGGGCGCGCCGCTGACCACAACGGCGCCGACCTGACATAATGGGGCTAGTTCGACGTTCCAAGCTCTAAACCGCTCCCTTGTACGGTGACCGCCGAGGCCGTTGTCTGCATGGGGAACCGTGGCCGCCGAGGCTGCCGTGGGTTGTAACGCGAGAGCCGGGGACGCGAGGACGAGGACCGCGCTGCCCCCGCCATTGGGCGGGCGCCGAGGCGCTTCCGCTCCCTTTCCTTTCGCGTGCGCTCTCCCGCGCCCTCACATTCGGAGTCAAGATGCCAACCATTCGTCAGCTCGAAGAGCAGGGCCGCGCCCTGCTCGAAGACCAAAAGAAACTCGTCCTCGACACGCAGCGCCCCTGGTCGAGCAAACGCGCCGAGTACGACCGGCGTGAGGCCGACCTGGCCGCGGTCATCGAGCAGCGCAACGCGCTGCGCTCGGTGCAGGGCCACGGCCTGGAGTCACTTGGCGACCCGGCCGGCCCGACGTCGGGGCCGCTGCGCGGCATGCGCGCCGGGATCGCCGCTAAGGGCTTCCGGCCTATCGCTGCCCCGCAGATCGACCTTTCCGACGACGACGTGAAGGAGCTGCACGACGCCGCCGTGTCGCGCAAGTCGCTGGCGGTCGAGTCGAAGGCGACGGACTCGACGGTTATCGGCCCGGCGACGATCACCGAGTACCGGCTGCCGCCGGTCACGGCCCGCCGCGAGCCGACCCGGGTCTTGTCGTTGCTGCCGACGTTCGCCACCAGCGCCCCGTCGGTGACGTGGTTCAGCACGACGGGCACGACGGCGGCCGCGGCTGTGGCGGAGGGCGGCGTCAAGCCGACCAGCACCATCGCCTACACCGCGCAGATCACCAGCGCGACCAAGCTCGCGCACGTCGCCGAGGTCACCGACGAAACGTTGCAGGACTTCTCCGGGTTCCTCGGCGTGCTCGAGACGGACATGTCCGCGGGGCTGGTCAAGGCCGAGAACGCCGAGCTGCTCAATGCGACGGTGGCCGGCGCGTCGAAGTTCGCGGGCATGCTGAACACGACAGGCATCCTGACCCGCGCCCGCACGACCGAGCCGTACCTGGACACGGTGCTGCTCGGCTTCGACGATCTGCGGCTCGGGACGGCGTTCGCCGGCCCGGACGGCATCGTGCTCAACCCGGCAACGTGGGGTTTGCTGCGCCGGCAGAAAGACGGCCAGGGCCGCTACTACTTGAGCCCCGATCCGACCGCGGACACCAGCCCGAACCTGTGGGGCGTCCCGGTGGTGCTGACCACGCAGATCGCCGCGGGCACCGTCCTAATGGGAGCCTTCGCCGACAGCGTGGTGGTCTACGTCCGCGACGGCATCCGGCTCGACGTGTCCGGCTACGGCAGCGCGCAGTTCACGAACAACACGACGCTGGTGAGGGCGGAGGAAAGAATTATCCTCACCTGCCCACGCCCATCTGGGCTTGTCCGCTTGACCAACCTCGTATGAGCACCTACCGGGTCGCCGCGGGCACTCAGGTGCATCACGACGGCCAGACGTACACGGCCGGGGAGACGTTCGAGGCTTACCCGGCCGAGGCCGCCCTGTGGCTGCTGCAGGGCTGGGTGGTCGAGGTCGAACGGGCCGGGGCGGCGGCGAAGAAGGTGGCCGCGAAGAAGGCCGCGGCTGGTGTTCTTCCCCGGCAGAAGGTGTCGAAGGCCGCCGGCAGGGGCCGCGGCTAGAGCGTGGGTGGCCGGGGCGGGCATCCTTCGCTCGGGCATGGCTGAAGGTGTGAGCGCCGTCGAGGATCGGGCAGCTCCACCGCCCCGCCACCCACTTCGCGCCCGCCCCGCACCGCCTCAACCTGGCCGCGGCCCGTCTCGCCGTTGTGCTGTGCCGTCACCGTGTCGCCGAGACGCATAGGGTCGCTCATTCGGTAGTGGGTCAGTTTGAATCGCGATGGCATGGATGAAGCACGCTGCGTGCATCGCTAGGGTGAACGAGTGGACGGAGACCTGTGGTCCGCCTACGACGACATGGGCGAGGGTTACCGCCAACACGCTGAAGACAGTGCCTACAACGCTCACTACGACCGGCCAGCCGTACTTGCTGCTCTAGGCCCGGTCGCCGGTCGGCGGGTCCTCGACGCTGGCTGCGGGCCGGGTTTCTACGTGTCGGCATTACTCGCGGCTGGCGCTGAGGTCGTCGGAATCGACGCCAGCCAGACCATGATCGACCTAGCCAAGGAGCGTGTCGGCAACCAGGCACAGATCGACCTAGTCGAGATCGGCACCAAGTTGCCGTATCCGGACCGATCGTTCGACCTGGCCGTCTGCGCCCTAACGATCCACCACGTGACCGACCGGGTGACTGCGTTCGCGGAGTTCCACCGGGTGCTGCGTCCGGGCGGTGCTCTCGTCATGTCTACGCAGCATCCGACTAGTGACTGGCTACGGAAGGGCGGCTCGTACTTCGACCGGGTCCTGGAGAGCGACACCTGGCGCTTGCCGACCGGCGACCTCCAGCAGGTGCGTTACTGGCGCGAGCCCCTTGCTGACCTATGTGGTGCTGCTACCGCGAGCGGCCTGGTCATCGAACGCCTGCTTGAGCCCCGGCCAGCTGAGAGCATGCGAACTCGGTCACTGGCGGTCTACCAGAAACTTCATCGCGAGCCCGGCTTCCTCATTCTTCGGCTGCTCAAGCTGTGACTTT
>JALZAK010000156.1 GCA_030948385.1 Actinomycetota bacterium | reverse complement strand
GCCCAGCCGCTCGCGTCGCGGTCGCCGAAACGCAGCTGCGCCCCGGCAAGTGCATGTGCGGGGGACCCGGCCGCGGCGAGGAGGTAGCACGTGTCGAGGAGGGTGATCCGGATCCCCGCATCCGCCGCGGCGGCGAGCAGCGCGGTGCCCATCGCATTGGGGTCGTCGTACCGCCGGCCGCCAGGTCCGTGATGGAGGTAGTGGAACTCCCCGACGCACGTAATGCCGGCCAGTGCCATCTCCGCGTACGTGGCGCGGGCCAGGGCGTAGTAGGTATCGGGATCGAGTCGGGTCGCGACCGCGTACATCTGCTCGCGCCACGACCAGAAGGTGCCCGCGCCGCGTTGCGCCCGGCCGCGCAGCGCCCGGTGGAAGGCGTGCGAATGCGCGTTGGCCAGACCGGGCAGGGTCAGCCCGGCCAGGTGCACGGCGCCCGCCGGTGCGGCTGCGATCCCGCGAGTGACCGTCCGGATCCGCTCGCCGTCGGCCTCGATCAAGACGCCCGGCTGGGCCCGGTCCGCGCCGAGCCAGGCCAGATCGGCGTACCACTGGGTCAGCATGGGGTCAGCACGCCAGCTCCGCCACTACGGCGGCCAGCGCCTGCGCGCCGGCCACGCAGTCGCCGGCGGTGGCCGACTCGGCCGGCGTATGGCTGTGGCCGGTGGGGTTGCGGACGAACAGCATGGCCGTGGGCACGGTTGCGGCGAGGATGCCGGCGTCGTGCCCCGCTCCGCTCGCCAGCAACGGCACCGGGCCGAAGTCCCTCCGCAGCAGTGCTGCCAGCCGGTCGGTCAGGGCGCGGTCGAAGTCGACCGCCGGCGAGTACGACACGCGGTTCACGTCGACGGTCAACCCATGCTCGCCGGCCGCGGCCTGCGTCGCCGCCGTGACCTCCTCGACGATGGCAGCAATGGCCGCCTCGTCCGGGCCGCGGGCATCCAGCCACGCGCCGGCCGTGGCGGCGATGCCGTTGGCGGCGCCGGGATCGACCCGCACCTTGCCCACCGTCGCCACCCCGTCGGCCCGCCGGGCGGCGGAGCGGGCCGCGATGACCAGCGCGGCCAGGCCGAGCATCGGGTCGTGCCGGTCGTCCAGCCGGGTGGTGCCGGCGTGGTTCGGCTCGCCGGTGACGGCGTAGTGCCACCGTCCGTGCGGCCAGATCCCGGTCGCCAGGCCCACCACTGCGTCCGGGATATCTGCCAGCGCCCGACCCTGCTCAACGTGCAGCTCGACGAACGTTGCGATGCGGGAGAGGAATTCAGGATCGTGGCCGAGCCGGGTCGGATCCGCGCCGGCGGCCCGCATCGCCTCGGCCAGACTCACTCCGGCGGAATCCCGCAGCAGGCCGGCGCGCGCGCCGGCCAGGTCGCCGGTGAGCAGCCGGCTGCCCAGGCAGGACACGCCGAAGCGGGCCCCCTCCTCCTCGACGAAGCGGACCACGGCCAGCGGCCGGCGCGGGGTGATCCCGCGAGCACGCAGGTCGTCGACGGCGAGGAAGCCCGCCAGCACACCCAGCGGTCCGTCGAACGCACCACCGCCGGGGACGCTGTCCAAATGGCTCCCGGTGACGACGGAGCCCGGCCCCGGGTCGCCCCACCAGGCCCACTGGTTACCGTTGCGGTCCTGCTCGGCGGCCATGCCACGTGCGACGGCCTCGGCCTGGAACCACGCGCCGAGCGCCGCGTCGTCAGATGTCCAGGCGAAGCGCGAATAGCCGCCGGTGGCCGGGTCGCGGCCGATCGGCTCGAGCGCATCCCAGGCCAGCCGGAATGACTCGGCGAGGCCCATCCCGCCGATCCTATGTGGGCCGCTCGATGGTTCTAGTGCGGATGCCTTCGCGCGCACCTGGCCGAAGCCCCGGTCAGACGTCGACCAGCGCGGAATTCTCGACCGAGAGCCGGCGTTGGCTCCGATGCTTGAACGAACAACTATCAGGAGGCCCCATGCCTGCAGTGACCGCCGATCCCGTCGTGCTCCCGCGGGTGCCGCGGCCGGGCCCGGACAAGGTGCTGCGGCCGGTGCGCTCCGTCACCACCGCTCCGCGCGGATTCGAGGGCGAGGGCTTCCCGGTCCGGCGGGCGTTCGCCGGCGTGCAGCTGCGCGACCTCGACCCCTTCATCCACATGGACCAGATGGGGGAGGTGGAGTACGCCCCGGGCGAGCCCAAGGGCACCGCCTGGCATCCACACCGCGGATTCGAGACCGTCACCTACATGCTCGACGGTGCGATGCAGCACCAGGATTCGCACGGCGGCGGCGGCCTGATCACCGACGGCGCCACCCAGTGGATGACCGCCGGCGGCGGGATCCTGCATATCGAGACGCCGCCCGAGCAGCTGGTCGTGTCCGGCGGGCTGTTCCACGGCTTCCAGCTCTGGGTCAACCTGCCGGCGGCTGACAAGATGCGTGCGCCGGCGTACCAAAGCCTGGAAGCCCCCGACGTGACGCTGCTGTCCTCGCCGGACGGCGGCGCGCTGCTGCGGCTGATCGCCGGCGAGCTGGCCGGCCATCGTGGACCTGGCTCGACCCACACTCCGATCACCCTGGTGCATGCGACGGTCGCGCCGGGCGCCGACGTTGTGCTGCCCTGGACCGCGGCGTTCAACGCCCTGGTCTACGTTCTGTCCGGCGCCGGCACCGTCGGCCCGGCCGACCAGCCGATCGGGGCCGGACAACTGGCGGTGCTGGGTGCCGGCGACGCGCTGCGGATCCGGGCTGGCGCCGTCCAGGAGTCGCGAGCGCCGGCGCTGGATGTGCTGGTGCTAGGTGGCCGGCCGATCGGGGAGCCGGTGGCGACCTACGGTCCCTTCGTGATGAACACCCGGGCCGAGCTGCAGCAGGCCATCGAGGACTTCCAGGCCGGTCGCCTCGGAGTGATCCCGGCCGATGCCTTGATGCCGCATGTGGTCCGCTGAACCTGGCCGCTCGCTGATGGCCGGGACGCGCGGCGGATATGGCGAGGACCCCGGAGTGTCGATGCGCTTCGGCTGGCCGATTCGCCGCGACCCAAGGTCCTCGGGCCGAGGCTAGCCAGCCCGGATTGACCCACGCAAGGCATTGTACGGGCCATTTCAGCAGGCATTTCCGTCGTAGCCCTCACATTCTGCACCGCGCGACTTTACTGTTGGCCCTTTTCTGCCGTAGGAAAAGCGAGAAACGATTCCTCGTGGGCAGGAGCCAAATGGTCGGCCGCGACAAGCGCGTGCTCGTCCCCGCCGTCCTGGCGCTCCTGCTGACCGGCTGCGGAAGCCATCTCCAAGCCGGTCGTCCGGTGAGGGCAGCGTCGCCGGCGGCGGCCCTTCCCGCCCCCAGCCCCGGCGGCCCAGGCCCGTCGATGACACCGACCGGTGCGGGATCGTCGCCAGCACCGGTCGGGCCGCGGACCTGTCGCAGCTCTCAGCTCACCGCCATGCTCCAGCCAGGCTCGCCGGGCGCCGGCCAGCGATACGCCACCATCGTGCTGACCAACCATGGGTCGTCGATCTGCCTGCTCTACGGCTACGGCGGGATGCAGTTGCTCGACGCCGCGCGGCACCCGCTCCCCACCAAAATGCACCGGGTCGCGTCGCCGGCGCCCCGGCGGATCGAGTTCCGGCCCGGCGCCTCCGCGTCGTCGCAGCTGCACTGGACCGCCGTACCGGGATCGGAGGACGTGGCCGGCCCGGCCTGCCAGCCGGTGCCGGCGTTCGCCGAGATCACCCCTCCCGACCAGCGCGACTTCCTGATGGTGGCGTGGTCAATGGGATCGGTCTGCCAGCAAGGCTCGATCGACCAGAACGCCTACGTCTAGACCCTCGGGCCGTTGGAGGGCCTTGACATGAGTGTGCGCTCGACATCATCGGTGTTGCGGGTGACCGCGGCTGCCGGCGCGGCGGTGCTGACGGCGACCCTGGCTGCGACCCTCCTGCCGGCGCCGGCATCGGCCGCCCCGACCTCCCCGCCGGCCGCCCCCCTGGCGCCGGTCAGCCACCCTCAGGACGATCACGCCGGCTCGACGGTGGCCGCGCACGAGGGCCGGGCAACGCGTACCACCGCGTCACGGACCCTGGCCGCCGGCAGTACCGAGGTGCTCGGGCTGGATGTCTCCGGATACCAGGCCAATGTCGCGTGGTCGAGCGTCTATGCGAACGGCGGCCGGTTCGCCTACGTGAAGGCGACCGAGAGCACGACCTACAAGAATCCCTACTTCGCCCAGCAGTACGACGGCTCGGTCGCCGCCGGCCTGATTCGGGGCGCTTACCACTTCGCGCTGCCCGACCGCTCGAGTGGCACGGTGCAGGCGGACTACTTCGTCAGCAATGGCGGCGGCTGGAGCGCCGACGGCAAGACGCTGCCGCCGATGCTCGACATCGAGTACAACCCGTACGGCGCCACGTGTTACGGGCTGTCCATGAGTGAGATGGTGGCGTGGATCCTGGCGTTCAGCCGCGAGGTGCGGGCCCGCTCCGGGCGCTACCCCACGATCTATACGACGACGGACTGGTGGACCACCTGCGCCGGCAACAGCAGCGGCTTCGCGTCGACCAGCCCGCTGTTCATCGCGCGGTATTCCAGCACGGTCGGCACCCTGCCGGCCGGCTGGCCGACGTACACCCTGTGGCAGTTCTCCGACACGGGCACCTTCCCCGGCGACCAGGACAGCTTCAATGGCGCGTACAACCAACTGCAGTCAGTGGCGCTGGGGACCTATGTCCCGCCGCCCGCGTCCGGCTGGCATGACTTCACCGGAGACGGGCACCCGGATATCCTCGGGCGCACCTCGACCGGTGAGCTGCGGCTGTACTACGGCAACGGGACCGATCTGGTCGGCAGCCGGGTCATCGGGATCGGCTGGCAGTCGCTGACCGCGGTGTTCTGCCCGGGTGACTTCAACGGCGACGGCCACCCCGACGTGATCGCCCGCACGTCGACCGGCGAGTTGTGGGTGTACTACTGGGACGGCCTGCAGTTCTCCGGCCGGTCCCGGATCGGGATCGGTTGGAATTCGATCACGGCGCTGTTCTCGGCCGGCGACTTCACCCGCGACGGGCACGCCGACATCATGGCCCGGACGTCGACCGGCGAGCTGCGCCTGTACTACGGCAACGGCTCGGGGCTCGTCGGCTACCGGGTGGTCGGCAAAGGTTGGAACGTGCTCACCGCGGTATTCACCCCGGGCGACCTCAATGGCGACGGGTACGCCGACGTCATCGCCCGGACTTCGACCGGCGACCTGTGGGCCTACTACTGGAACGGCCTGCAGTTCACCGGCCGGGCCCGGATCGGGGTCGGCTGGGCCTCCATCACGTCGGTGAGCTCCGTCGGAGACTTCAACGGCGATGGTCACCCCGACGTGCTCGGCCGGACCAGCACAGGCGAGCTCCGGTTGTACTACGGCACTAGCACGGGACTGGCCGGCGCTCGCCGGATCGGCATCGGCTGGGGCACCATGACCGCGATCAACTAGCCGTTCGAACTGTCGGTGCACCGCCATACGTTGCGCGGCATGACGAGCTTGGATTGCCTGACCGACGATCAAGTTGCCGACGAAATCACCACCTGGGCGGGGCGCATCGCCGCCGGCGAAGCGCGCCTGCTGGAGTTGATCGCGGAGTTCGACCGCCGCGAGGCGTGGGCCGGTGTCGGCGTCTTGTCCTGCGCCCATTGGCTGTCCTGGCGACTGGGCATGGGCCTGAAGGCTGCCCATGAGCGGGTCCGTGTTGCTCGTGCCCTAACCGGGCTGCCCGCGACGAAAGCCACCTTCATGGCCGGCGGCCTGTCCTGGACGCAGGTCCGAGCCGTCACCCGGGTGGCCACACCCAGCGACGAGCAGACGTACGTGGAGCTGGCCCGGCACGCCACCGGCGCGCAGCTGGAGCGGCTCGTGCGCGGAGTGCGCCGGGCGCAGAAGATCGTCGAGGACGAGGCAGATCCCGAGCTCGCTGCGCACCGAATGCGCGCGCGGCTTCATTACGACGTGGATGGCTCACTGGTACTGAGCATGCGGCTGCCGGCCGAGCAGGGCGCCGTGTTTCTGGCCGCCGTCGAACAGGCTCGGGCGGAACTCGACCGGCAGGCAGAGTCTTCCGCGGAAGACGTTCCTCCACAGGGCGAGGCGCCGGCACCCAGGCCAGCGCCGGCCAGCGTCGCGGATGCCGTGCTGCACCTGGCACGTCGATCCCTGGGGAGTGCCGAGCCGGAGCTGGCCCGCCGGAACCGGGCCCGGCTGGTCGCGCACGTCGATCCCCTGACCGGCTGGGGACGCCTGCCGGACGGGGAGCTGCTGCCGCCGGCTGTGCTGACCGAGGATCTTGGTCGCACGACGCGCGTTCCCAGCCTGGCGCTTCGCGAGTTGCTGGGCGCGGTCGACGGCGAGCGCTGCCGCTTCCCCAGTTGCACCCGGCGTCGCAGGCTGCACGCTCACCACGTCGAATTCTGGTCCGCCGGCGGAAGCACCGACCTGGCCAATTTGATCCTGCTCTGCAGCCGGCACCACACGCTCGTCCACCGGCACGGATTCCGGCTGAGCCTGCGACCCGATCGCCGCCTTGCCGTGAGTACTGCCGACGGACGGTCAATGCTCCACCATCCGGCCCTGCCCTGGCAGCCACGCCCGGGTCTCGACCCCGACCAGTCCGTGACCCCCACGACCCTGCCGCCCGTCGTACGCGGCTACCGGCTCGACCTGTCCTACGCAGTGGCCGTCCTCAGACAGCAGGCTGCCTAGCGCAACGTTCCCACCCCAGAGCGGGTGACCGGGATCGAACCGGCATGGCCAGCTTGGAAGGCTGGGGCTCTGCCATTGAGCTACACCCGCGATGCACCGGTCAGGGTACCGGCCCGGGCGCAGCTAGACTCCGCGGAAGCTGCGGGGCGTAGCGTAGCGGCCAGCGCGCCTGCTTTGGGAGCAGGAGATCGGGAGTTCAAATCTCCCCGCCCCGACTCCTGCCAGCCGATGCCCGAGCCCGAGGAGCGCGCGTACGTGAAGAGCACCGTCGAACCCCTCAGCCCGACGCGGGTCCGGCTCGCCGTCGAGGTGCCCTTCGATGAACTCAAGCCCAGCCTGGACAAGGCCTACCGGTCGATCGCCGGCCAGGTGCGGGTGCCCGGCTTCCGGCCGGGCAAGGTGCCGGCCCGGATCATCGACCAGCGGGTCGGCCGGGCGGCCGTGCTGGAGCAGGCCGTGAACGACGCGATCCCGCAGCAGTACACCGCCGCGATCCTGGAGCACGACGTCAAGGTGCTCGGCCAGCCGGCGGTCGACGTCACCGAGTTCGCCGACGGCGAGCAACTGAAGTTCACCGCCGAGGTCGACGTCCGGCCGGAGGTCACCCTGCCGGCGTACGACGGCCTCGCGGTGACCGTCGACGACGCCGAGGTCACCGACGAGGAGATCGACGAACAGATCGCCGGGCTGCGCGAGCGGTTCGCCCTGCTGCAGGGGGTCGACCGGCCGGCGCAGACCGGCGACTTCGTCTCGGTCGATCTGCACGCCACCGTTGACGGCGCGGAGGTCGATGGCGGTAGCACGACGGGGCTCTCGTACGAGGTCGGCAGCGGTCAGCTGATCCCAGGCCTCGACGAGGCGTTGGTCGGGCTGGGCAAGGGCGAGGAGGAGTCCTTCGGGACGCAGCTTGTCGAAGGGGAGTACGCCGGCCGGGAGGCGCAGGTCGCCGTGACGGTCCGGTCGGTGAAGGAGAAGCATCTGCCCGAGCTCGACGACGATTTCGCCGAGACGGCAAGCGAGTTCGACACGCTGAACGAGCTTCGCGCCGACATCCGCGACCGGTTGGGCCGGATCAAGCGGCTGCAGCAGGCTTCGGCCGCTCGCGACCGGGTGCTCGAGGTTCTGCTGGAAGCCGTCGACGTGCCACTGCCGCAATCGGTGGTCCAGGCCGAAGTCGACTACCGCAAGGACTCCATGGAGCAGCAGCTGACCGACGCCGGGCTCACGCTGGAGGGCTACTTGGAGTCGGAGGGGCGACCGCTCGAGGAGGTGGAGAGCGACCTGCGCGGCGTCGCCGAGCGGGCCGTCAAGGCACAGCTGGTGCTCGATGCGGTCGCCGACGCCGAGGGCGTCTCCGTCTCCGACGCCGAGTTGACCCAAGAGGTGTTGCACCGGGCGCAACGCGCCGGCGTTGCGCCGGATGAGTTCGTCCAGCAGGTCGTGCAGAGCGGCCAGATCCCGATGCTCGCCGCCGATGTGCGGCGGACCAAGGCGCTGGCTCTGGTGCTCGAGCGCAGCACGATCACCGACGCCGGCGGCCGCGGAGTCGACCTGAACGCGCTGCGGGCCGACCTGGCAGCGCCGGCCTCCTGACCCTGCGCCCACAGCGAACACGGCCGTACGCGGGAGTGGCCGCTCGCCCGCGGGGGTTAGGGTCGAATGCAGAGCACGCTCACGATCACGAGACGAACGCGGGAAGGCAGGCTGAGGTGACTCGGTTCGACGACCAGTCGCGCCCGCGAGCGCGCAGCGCGCCGGCAGGCGGCATGAGCCTTGACGACTCTGTCTACAACAGACTGCTGCGCGAGCGGATCATCTTCCTCGGATCGGTCGTCGAGGACGAGATGGCCAATGTGGTGTGCGCCCAACTCATGCTGTTGGCTGCCGAGGAGCCCAGCCGCGACATCTGGCTGTACATCAATTCGCCGGGCGGATCGGTGTCGGCCGGGCTGGCGATCTACGACACCATGCAGTTCCTCAAGAACGACGTCGGCACGGTGGCGATGGGCATGGCCGCCTCGATGGGGCAGTTCCTGCTGTGCGCCGGCGCCAAGGGCAAGCGGTACGCCCTGCCGCATGCCCGGATCATGATGCACCAGCCGTCGGGTGGCATCGGCGGCACTGCGTCGGACATCGCGATCCAGGCCGAGAACATGCTGTGGACCAAGAAGACGATGCAGGAACGGATCGCCGCGCATACCGGCCAGAGCATCGAGCAGATCGAGCTCGACTCCGACCGGGACAGGTGGTTCACCGCCGGGGAGGCCAAGGACTACGGCTTCGTCGACCACGTCGTGGCCAGCGCGCAGGAGGTCCCCTCCGGCGCCGGCACGTTGAGTTGACCGGAGGATCCCAGGTGAGTGAAGTCCCGTACCTTCCCAGCGCCCGCTACGAGATACCCACGTGGTGGGAGCGGACCAGCCTGGGGGAGCGGCAGTACACGCCGTTCTCCCGGCTCTTCGACGAGCGGATCATCTTCCTCGGCACGCCGATCGTCGACGAGGTCGCCAACGTCGTGATGGCGCAGATCCTGTGCCTGGAGTCGATGGACCCTGACCGCGACATCCTGCTCTACATCAACTCCCCGGGCGGATCGTTCACCGCGCTGACGGCGATCTACGACACGATGCAGTACGTCCGGCCGGACGTGCAGACCGTGTGCATGGGGCAGGCCGCATCGGCTGCCGCGGTCCTGCTCGCCGCCGGCACGCCGGGTAAGCGGCTTGCGCTGCCCCACTCGCGCATCCTGATCCACCAGCCGGCGATCGAGCAGGCCGGCGGGCAGGGCAGCGATATCGAGATCCAGGCCCGCGAGATCCTCCGGATGCGCACCCAGATGGAGGAGATGATCGCCCGACACAGCAATGCCACGCCCGAGCAGGTACGCCGCGACACCGAACGCGACAAGATCCTCACGGCCGAGGAGGCCAAGGACTACGGGCTGGTCGACCAGGTTCTGGAGAGCCGCAAGCTCTCTGCACTGACGCCGGCCTGACCCGGCGAGCCCCCGCAAAGGGGGGTCCCACGGACCCCCCGACCATGTACCGTCGAACCGACCGCCGGAGTCCTCCCGCCGGCGCCGACAGGGAGTGAGTCGCACGTGGCACGCATCGGCGACGGGGGCGACCTGCTCAAATGCTCTTTCTGCGGCAAGAGCCAGAAGCAGGTCAAGAAGCTCATCGCTGGGCCGGGCGTGTACATCTGCGACGAGTGCATCGACCTGTGCAACGAGATCATCGAGGAGGAGCTCTCCGAGAGTTCCGAGCTCAAGTGGGACGAGTTGCCCAAGCCGCAGGAGATCTACGAGTTCCTCGACGGCTATGTCGTGGGCCAGGACACGTCGAAGAAGACACTGTCCGTCGCGGTCTACAACCACTACAAGCGGGTGCAGGCGGGCAGCGCCGGCCCCCGGCGCGACGCGGCCGAGACGGTCGAGTTGGCCAAGTCCAATATCCTGCTGCTCGGCCCCACCGGCTGCGGCAAGACGCTGCTGGCCCAGACACTGGCGAAGATGCTCAACGTACCGTTCGCCATCGCCGACGCGACCGCGCTCACCGAAGCCGGGTACGTCGGCGAGGACGTCGAGAACATCCTGCTGAAACTGATCCAGGCCGCCGACTACGACGTGAAGCGGGCCGAGACCGGCATCATTTATATCGACGAGGTCGACAAGATCGCCCGCAAGAGCGAGAACCCGTCTATCACCCGGGACGTATCCGGCGAGGGCGTCCAGCAGGCGCTGCTGAAGATCCTGGAGGGCACCACGGCTTCGGTGCCGCCGCAGGGCGGCCGCAAGCACCCGCACCAGGAGTTCATCCAGATCGACACGACCAACGTGCTGTTCATCGTCGGTGGCGCGTTCGCCGGCCTGGACAAGATCATCGACGGGCGGGTGGGCAAGAAGGGTCTCGGTTTCGCCGCCGACCTGCACTCCAAGCACGAGGTCAACGTCGACGACGTGTTCTCCAAGGTGATGCCCGAGGATCTGCTGAAGTTCGGCATGATCCCGGAGTTCATCGGCCGGCTGCCGGTGATCACCAGTGTCCGTAACCTCGACCGGGCTGCGTTGATCCGCATCCTCACCGAGCCGCGCAACGCCCTGGTACGCCAGTATCACCGGCTGTTCGAGCTCGACAACGTCGAGCTCGAGTTCAGCGACGACGCATTGGAGTCCATCGCCGACCTGGCCATCCTGCGCGGCACCGGTGCACGCGGCCTGCGCGCCATCATGGAAGAGGTGCTGCTGTCGGTGATGTACGACATTCCCTCGCGCCGTGACGTGGCCCGGGTCGTCATCACCCGCGACGTCGTGCTGGAGCACGTCAACCCCACCATCGTGCCGCGCGAGCCACCCAAGCGGGAGCGCCGCGAGAAGTCGGCCTGAGCGCTCGGCTCACCCGTCCCTGTCGTGGCTGACCACGTACTCCGGCGCGTCGAAGGCAGGCCGGTAGCCGAGCGCCTGATAGATCGAGTTTGACGTCGGGTTGGCCAGGTCGGTAGAGAGCATGCAGTGATCGGCCCCGCCGTCGAGAGCGAGCCGGCTGACCGCGGCCACGCCGGCACTGGCGTATCCGCGCCGGCGGTGCTCGGGTGGCGTGTAGACCGGACCGACGGGTGCCACGCCGGCGGTGCGAAGCCCGCCCGGCACATCGGATGCCGGCGGCACGAACTGCTCGAGTTGGTAGATCCGGGCCGAGATCCCCGGGGTGGTTATGGCCGGGCGCGACCGCTGCCAGTGCCCGACGAACGCCTCGGCGGACTCGCGGACCCCGTTCACGCCGGACAGCTCCGGCCGCACCCGGGCCAGCTCCTCGGCGAGCGCCCCACCGGTCTCATCCAGCACGCTCATCCACCGACGGGATGGCCGGCCAGCCACGACCCTGCCCGGCCGGCGAAGCTGTCAAGCGTCGGGATCGATGACCACTCTCACCGAGCATCGCCGAGAGCAAGAGCCTCGGCAACGACCTCCGCGAGGGGCGCAGTTCTCCCGCTCGCCCACGCGGCGTTCCGCGCGGCAGCGTCCAGAGCGGAGTCCAGGAGCTTGACGTGCCCCTCCCACTGGTGCGTCCAGACCGGCGGCCTGGGGAGCCCGTCGTGCTCCCGAACCTCCTCGGCGGCACCGAACATCCGAGCGGCCAGTACCGGGTCGGCGTCGACGCTGACCCCGGCCAGTGCCTCCAGCGAGTCCGCGATGAACTGGCGCTCCTGGATCTGCTGGCGCATCCGCAGGGCGGCTATGAACAGGCGGGCCGCCTCGGCCTGGTCGCCGTCCAGTTCGGCCAGCCGGCCGAGGTGGTGCAGCACCCACGACTCGGCGCTGGCATCGCCGAGCTCGCGGCTGAGCACCAAACTCTCCTCGAACAGCGGCCGGGCAGCCGGAACATCTCCTTGGAACATCGCGATCTCGCCGAGGCTGGCGACACAGTCGAGGATGGCGAGGGTATGGCCGGCGGCCCTGAGCAGCCCGAGGCTCTCCGTCATCATCACCCTGGCCCGATCGAGCTGGCCGAGCCTGATCGCGATGTCGCCGAGATCGACCAGAGCCGTGGCGATGCCGAGCCCATCCTCCTCGGCCCGGGCCAGCACCAGGCTCTCCTCGCACAGCGCCTGTGCCTGCGGGTACTCACCGGCGAGCGAATGGATCCGACCGAGCTTGCGCAATGCCTGGATCGTCGTGGCGTGGTCGTCGACCTCGCGGGCTTGACTCAGGCACTCCTCGATCTGCCGCTGGGCCCCCCGCACGTCACCCTGTACGAGGCTCATGGTGCCCGCACCGTAGAGCACCCGGGCGTGCAGCGCCGGCGGCAGCAGGCTGCCGGTCTCCAGTACCCGGTGGAGCCAGTCGCGGCCCTCGCTGACCATGTCCCGGGTCGCCCAGAACACCCAGATCCCGGCGGCGATACGGCCGGCGACCTGGGCGTCGCGGTAGCGCAGGCTGCGGCTGAGTGCGGCCCGGATGTTGTGGTGCTCGCGGGTGATCAGGTCCCGCCAGCCGGCCTGGTTGGGGCCGAGCAGTTCGGTGCCGGCGGTGTCGGCGAGGGACGCGTAGTAGGCCGCGTGCCGGCGGTGCGTGAGCTGGGCCTCGGGTCCTGCGACGAGCCGCTCATGGGCGTAGGCGCGGATCGTCTCGAGCATGGTGAAGCGGATCTCACCGTCGGGGTCCGTTTGGACTTGCAGGAGATTCTTGTCGACCAGGACGCCGAGTCGGGCGGTCCTTTCCGCCCCGGGCGAGACGGCTTCCACTGCCACCACCCTGGCGCCTCCGACAAATGTCCCGAGCGCAGCGAACAGATCCCGGTCGGCGTTCTCGAGGAGCTGGTAGCTCCAGTCGATAGCGGCCCGGAGGGTCTGCTGCCGCGCCGGCAGGTCGACCGGGCCGTCCACGAGCAGGTCCAGAGACCGCCCGACCTGCACCAGCAACTGCTCCGGCGTCAGCGAGTCGACCCGGGCGGCGGCCAGCTCGATCGCCAGGGGCAGGCCGTCCAGGCGGTGGCACAACTCGACCACGGCGGGCAGGTTGCCCCTCGACAAGGTGAACTCGTGCGCCACCCGCCGGGCCCGGGCGTGGAACAGGGACAAGGCGGCAGACTCCGCCAGCGCGTCGGCAACGGTGAGCACGACACTGCCGTCCGCCTCCCGTCGAGGGAGGCTGAGCACCGGCACCGCGTACACCCGTTCGGCCGAGAGCTTGAGCTTCTCGCGGCTGGTGACCAGCACCCGAAGGTCGGGCGCGGCAGCCAACCACTCGACCACCTGCCCGGCTGCCGGCTGGACGTGTTCGAAGTTGTCGAGCACGAGCAGGAGCCGCCGGCCGGCCAGGTGGGTGCTGATCGTGGCGTGCAGCGGCTCGCCCGGCGCCTCGCTGACCCCCAGCGCCTGGGCGACGGCCCACTCGACCTGCTCGGCGGTTGGCGTTTCCGCCAGCGAGACGAAGACGGCGCCGTCGTCGTAGCGGTCCTCGACGGCGGACGCGACCGCCACCGCCAGCCGGGTCTTGCCGATCCCACCAGGTCCGACCAGGGTGACCATGCGCTCGCCGGCCAGCAGGTCGCCGAGCTCGTCGATCTCCCGACCCCGGCCGAGAATCTCGGTGAAGGGGAGTGGGACGGTCCGGCCGGCGCGGGCCGGCACCCGGTCCAGGGCGAGCGTCCAGACTCCTTCCGGGGTCCGCTCGATGGCGTCGCTGGTCAGCAGTCGGCGGACCGTTCGTTCGGCCCGCGCCGGCAGGCTTCCGCTGCTCTCGGCAACGAAATCCGTCAAGTCGGCGGTGGGTTCGCCGTGCAGTCTGGTCCGCAACCAGACGCGGATCGCGGCGCTCGACCACGACACCAGTTCGATCATCCCGGTCAGCGGCAAAGCCGGATGAGAAAACGTGGCCGCCCCCGCAGGAGCGGAGAGCACCAAGCCGACCGGTCGTGACGGCTCGCGGCCCAAGCGTTCCTCGGCCAGGCGGGCCGCCGCCGGCCACTGCGCCTCCCCGTCGGCGATGTAGAGCACGCCGGCGGTACTGCGCTGCGCGCTGGTCGGACCCTTGGCCCAGCCACGGCCGGTGGCCGGGCCGCCCAGCCGCACCACTTCCAGCCCGCGCAGGCCGGCGAGCTTGGCGACCTCGGCCAAGAAACGACTGTGACCGGCGCCCCGCGGGCCACCGACCCGCAGCGTGCCGGCGCCTTCGACGGCGAGGCGGGCCAGGAAGGCCTGGGCCATCGCCATCCCGGTGTCTCGCTCCAGCAATCGCGGCGAGGTCAGCGCGACCTGCGTGGGCACGTCGTCGACCACGACGCAGGCTCGGCCGCTGCGCTTGGCGAGGTAGCTGCGGTGATCCGCGACGGCGACCAGGCTGGCGGCGTCGGCCGCGTCGGCCGGGAAGGTGGCCACCCCAAGGCTGACCGATATCCGCAACGGCGGTACGCCGTCGAAGGTGCTCTGGCCGATCGCGTCGACCATCCGGGTGGCGACCGCTGCGGCCTGGCCGGCGTCCGCGTCGGGGAGAAGTAGGACGAACTCGTCCCCGCCGTAGCGGAACATCGCGTCGGAGCCGCGCAACAACGCGCTGACCCGCTCGACCAGCTGCCGGAGCACCGCATCGCCACGGGCATGACCGAACGCGTCGTTCACGCTCTTGAAATGGTCGATGTCAAAGAGGCAGACCGAGCAGGAGTGGCCGTCCCGCTGCGCTCGGGAAAGCTCCTCGCCTAGCCGAATGTCGAGGAATGTGCGGGAGTACCCGCCGGTAACGGGGTCAACGGGGGAGGCGACCGCCACCTCAGGTGGGGTGCCCTCCCGTGTGGTCAAAACTGGTCCCCATCCTCGCGGTGCATCCAACTACTTTCGGCTCGTTGGACTCACCGGTTTAGAAGCTACAGGGTGACGTCCACGCTCAGCTCCTCTGCACCGTCGGCAAATGTCAGCTTCCCGACCCGGCCGGCCGCCCGCAGATCCGGGGCGGCGAGCTCGACCAGCCCGGTCAGCGCCCGCGGCCCCCGCACGACGACAGACGCGATGTCCGCGCGCATCGACAGCTTGGCGTCGGACTTGGCCTTCCGGACGCCGGAGAGCGCGACCGAGGTCGCCCGGAGCGCGGCCGCGTCGCCGTCGCCGGCGAGTTCGCGGAGCGACTCGGGTGCCGGCCACTGGGCCCGGTGGATGGACCCTTCTTGCCACCAGGACCAGATCTCCTCGGTCGCGAAAGGCAGGAAGGGCGCGAACAGGCGCAGCAGTACGGACAGAGCCCCGGCCAGCGCAGCCTGCGCCGAGGCCGCTTCGGACGGGCCGCGGCCGCCGTATGCCCGCTCCTTGACCAGCTCGAGGTAGTCGTCGCAAAACGACCAGAAGAACGTCTCGGTCACTTCCAGTGCGCGGCTGTGCTGGTAGGCCTCGAAGGCTGCTGTGGCCTCCGCAACCACCTCGGCCAGTCCGGCCATCAAGGCCCGGTCCAGCGGCTCGGACAGGCTCGCCGGCGCCTCGGTCGCGCCCAGGCCGAGAACGAAGTTGCTCGCATTGAGCAGCTTGATGGCCAACCGCCGGCCGATTTTGAGTTGACCGGTGTCAAAGGCCGAGTCGACGCCCAGCCGGGCGCTGGCCGCCCAGTAGTGGAAGGCGTCTGAGCCGTACTGCTCCAGGACGTCGAGCGGCGTCACGACATTGCCCTTGGACTTCGACATCTTCTTGCGGTCGGGATCGAGGATCCACCCGGAGATCGCAGCGTTGCTCCAGGGCAGCGAGTCCGACTCCAAGTGGCTACGCACCACGGTGGAGAACAGCCAGGTACGGATGATCTCGTGGGCCTGCGGCCGGAGGTCCATCGGGAAGACCCGCGCGAACAGGTCCTCGTCGCGTCCCCAGCCGCCGGCGATCTGCGGTGTCAAGGACGACGTCGCCCAGGTGTCCATGACGTTGGGATCACCGACGAAACCGCCGGGGGTGCCCCGTTGGCCGGCGGCATATCCGGGCGGCGTATCCGCCATCGGGTCGACCGGCAGCGCCGACTCGTCGGCCAGGATCGGCTGGTCCCACATCGGGTTGCCGGCGGCGTCGACGGGATACCACAGCGGGAACGGCACCCCGAAGAAGCGCTGCCGGCTGATCAGCCAGTCGCCGTTCAGCCCCTCCACCCAGTTCTCATACCGGGTGCGCATGAACTCCGGGTACCACGCGAGCTCGCGGCCCCGGTCCAGCAAGGGACCCCGCAGCTCCGGCTCGCGGCCGCCGTTGCGCAGGTACCACTGTCGCGTCGAGACGATTTCCAGCGGCTTCTCGCCCCGCTCGTAGAACTTCACCGGGTGGGTGATCGGGCGCGGCTCCCCGTCGAGGTCGCCGGACTCGCGGAGCAGGTCCAACATGCGCTGCTGTCCGGTGTGGACGGTGGCGCCGGCAAGCCTCGCGTACGCCTCGCGGGCCGGCACCGAGTCGATCCCGGCCGGCGGATCGGGCAGGAACCGTCCGTCGAAGCCGATCACCGCGCGGGTGGGCAGCCGCAGCTCGCGCCACCAGGTGACATCAGTGGTGTCGCCGAACGTGCAGATCATCGCGATACCGGAGCCCTTACGGGGATCAGCAAGGGGGTGCGCGACGACCGGCACCTCCACGCCGAAGACCGGCGACTGCACGGTGGAACCGAACAGCGGTCGGTATCGCTCGTCGTCCGGATGAGCGACCAGGGCTACACAAGCGGGCAGCAACTCGGGTCGGGTTGTCTCGACGTAGACCGGCTCGGCGCCGGCGAAGCGGATCCGGTGGTAGGAGGCGGGCCGCTCGCGGTCCTCCAGCTCCGCTTGCGCCACTGCGGTTCGGAAGGTGATGTCCCACAGGGTCGGCGCCTCAGCTTGGTAGGCCTCACCGCGGACGAGGTTGTGCAGGAAGGCGCGTTGGGACACCGACCGTGAGTTGCGGTCGATCGTGGTGTAGTGAATCTTCCAGTCGACCGACAGGCCGAGCCGGCGAAACACCGCCTCGAAGGTCTTCTCGTCTTGGGCGGTGAGCCGCTGGCAGAGCTCGACGAAGTTCTGCCGGGCGACCGGCACCTCGTGCGGCCCGGGCCGGTCCGGCGGGACGAGGTCCGGATCGTAGGGCAGCGCCGGATCGCATCGCACGCCGAAGAAGTTCTGCACCCGGCGCTCGGTGGCCAGTCCGTTGTCATCCCACCCGATCGGGTAGAACACCGCTTTGCCGCGCATCCGCTGATAGCGCGCGACGATGTCGGTGTGGGTATAGGAGAACGCGGACCCCACATGCAGTGACCCGCTCACCGTGGGCGGCGGGGTGTCGATCGCATACACCTGCTCGCGGGTCTTTGACCGGTCGAACCGGTAGGTGCCCTGCTCCTCCCATACGGCGCTCCACCGCTCCTCGAGGCCGTCGAGTGTCGGTTTGTCGGGGATGGCGCGCGCGGTCATGGGGCGATCCTATGGGCGGCGCTGCGTACACTGGCCGCCCGTGGCAGCCGCACTTGAGCCGATGGCGCACCTGCGCCGGGTCGAAAAGGCACTGGCCCATCGGTGGCCGGAGTCCGACATCCAGCCGTCGCTGGAGCTGATCACGGCACTGACCGACTTGCTGGGCGACCCGCAGCGGGCCTACCCGGTGATCCACGTGACGGGTACGAACGGCAAGACGTCCTCGGCCCGGATGATCGACAGCTTGCTGCAGGCGTTCGGCCTGCGCGTGGGCCGCTTCACCAGCCCGCACCTGGAGTCGATCACCGAGCGGATCACCGTCAACGGCGTACCGCTGTCGCCGGATCGTTTCGCGGCGGCCTACGACGAGGTGGCGCCGTACGCCGCACTGGTGGACGACCGCTACGACCACCCGGTGTCCTTCTTCGAGCTGATCACAGCTATGGCCTATGCGACGTTCGCCGAGACCCCGGTTGACGTCGCCGTCGTGGAGGTCGGATTGGGCGGCTCCTGGGATGCCACCAACGTCGCCGACGGCCAGGTGGCGTTGGTCACCCCGATCGCCCTGGACCATACCCGGCTGCTCGGATCCACCATCGGCGAGATCGCGACGGAAAAGGCCGGCATCGTCAAGCCGAACTCGACCCTGGTGATGGCGGCACAGCCGCCGGACGCAGCGGAGGTACTGCTGCGCCGAGCCATCCTCGTCGATGCCGCGGTGGCCCGCGAGGGTGCCGAATTCGCAGTCAGGTCTCGCGCTGTGGCCGTTGGCGGCCAACTCCTCACCCTGCAAGGTCTGGGCGGGGTGTACGAGGAGGTGTTTCTGCCGCTGTTCGGCGCCCACCAGGCCGGCAATGCCGCCGGCGCGCTGGCCGCCGTCGAGGCCTTCTTCGGCGCCGGCGGCCGGCGCGGCCAGATCGACCCGGGGGTGGTGCGGCAGGGATTCGCCCAGGTCAGTTCCCCCGGCCGGCTCGAACCGGTCCGCAGCGCCCCGACCGTGCTGGTCGACGCCGCCCACAACCCGGCCGGGATGGCGGCGACCGCCGCCGCAGTCGCCGACGCGTTCGATTTCCGCCGGCTGGTCGCCGTCATTGCGATGCTGTCCGAAAAGGACGTTCGGGGCATGCTGGAGGTGCTGGAGCCGGCCGTCGACGCGGTGGTGGTGAGTGAGAACTCCTCGCCGCGCCGGCTGAGTGCCGACGCGCTGGCGGCGATCGCTGTGGAGGTGTTCGGCGCCGACCGGGTGGAGGTGTCCCCGCGACTGGACGACGCGCTTGACAGCGCGATCCGGCTGGCCGAGGAGGGGGCGCAGGCCGGGCCGTTGTCCGGGGTGGGGGTCCTGGTTACCGGGTCGGTCGTCACCGCCGGCGAGGCGCGCGCGTTGCTCCGGCGATGACCGAGGAGCCGGAGCCCCGGTCGGGCCTGCGCGATCCGGTCCGTGCGGTCAGGTCGGTGGCGGCGGTCACGCTGGCCATGGAGGGCCTTACCGTGCTGTTCGCGCTCGCGCCGGTGGCCCGGCTCGGCGGTGGCCTGACCGCCGGAAGGCTGGCCGCCCTGATCGGGCTCGCCGTACTGCTCTTCGCGACTGCGGCCATGCTGCGCCGGCCGTGGGGCTATCCGGCCGGCGGGAT
This sequence comes from Actinomycetota bacterium, assembly GCA_030948385.1. Lineage (GTDB taxonomy): Bacteria > Actinomycetota > Actinomycetes > Mycobacteriales > QHCA01 > QHCA01. Next base: position 11,445 of record JALZAK010000156.1, on the reverse strand, counting down.
CCTGCAGCTGGCAGTGTTGGCAGCGGGCTTCCTGACGGCTGCGATGTTCGTCGTGGGCGTCGGGTTCGGCCTGGTCTGGCTGTACGTCCTGCGGTTACGGCGGACCGTCGCCGGCGGGTGACCACCGGCCCGCAGCCGCCGTGGCCGGCGATAGGCTCGCCGGCGCCAGTGGCCCGTACGCGGTTGGGAGAAGCCCGTGGCAGAGCGCACCCTCGTCCTGGTCAAGCCCGACGGTGTCGCCCGCGGCCTCGTCGGAGACGTGATCGGGCGGATCGAGCGCAAGGGTCTTCGGATAGTGGGCATGGAGTTGCGCGTTCTCGACCAGCGCAGCGCCGAGAGCCATTACGCCGAGCACGCAGAGAAGTCCTTCTTCTCCTCGCTGGTCACCTTCATCACCGGCGGCCCACTGGTCGCCATGGTCGTCGAGGGTGAGCGTGCGGTGGAGGCCTTCCGGGCGCTGGCCGGCGCCACTGATCCGGTCCGGGCGGCGCCGGGAACCATCCGGGGCGATCTGGCCCTGGAAGTGCAGAACAACATCGTGCACGGCTCGGACTCAATCGCCTCCGCAGAGCGGGAAATCGCCCTGTTCTTCCCGGGTTTCTAGCGCAAGGCCCCGCGGCGGGCAGCGATACGATGGAGCCCTGATGAGTCTGTCGATGTCGTTCCTGGGTCGGGACATGGCCGTCGACCTGGGCACCGCCAACACGCTGGTCTACGTGCGCGGCCGCGGTGTGGTCCTCAACGAGCCTTCCGTCGTGGCCATCAACACCACGACCAGCACCATCGTGGCGGTCGGCATCGAGGCGAAGAAGATGATCGGCCGCACCCCCGGCAACGTGGTGGCCATCCGGCCGCTCAAGGACGGCGTGATCGCCGACTTCGAGACCACCGAGCGGATGCTGCGCTACTTCATCCAGAAGGTGCATCGCCGGCGACACTTCGCCAAGCCGCGCATCGTGGTGTGCGTCCCGTCGGGCATCACCGGCGTGGAGCAGCGAGCGGTCAAAGATGCCGGCTATCAGGCCGGCGCCCGCCGGGTCTACATCATCGAGGAACCGATGGCGGCGGCCATCGGCGCCGGCCTGCCGGTCAGCGAGCCCACCGGGAACATGGTGGTGGACATCGGCGGTGGCACCACCGAGGTCGCCGTGATCTCGCTCGGCGGCATCGTCACCAGCCAGTCGATCCGCGTCGGTGGCGACGAGATGGACACCGCGATCATCACCTACGTCAAGAAGGAGTACTCCCTGCTGCTCGGGGAGCGCACCGCCGAGGAGATCAAGATAACGATCGGCTCGGCCTTTCCGATGCCCGACGAGCCGCACGCCGAGATCCGTGGCCGTGACCTGGTGTCCGGGCTGCCCAAGACCATCGTCGTGTCCGCCGAGGAAATCCGGAAGGCGATCGAGGAGCCGGTCAACCAGATCGTTGACGCCGTGAAGGCGACGCTGGACAAGACTCCGCCCGAGCTGGCCGGGGACATCATGGACCGCGGCATCGTGATCACCGGCGGCGGTGCGCTGCTACGCGGTCTCGACGAGCGGCTCAAGCATGAGACCGGCATGCCAATCATCGCGATCGACAATCCGCTGTATTCCGTTGCACTGGGCTCGGGCAAGTGTGTAGAGGACTTCGAGGCGCTGCAGCAGGTGCTCGTCTCCGAGCCGCGGCGCTGACCGGCCGGGACCCGTAGGCGTGCCCCGGCCCGCGCGCCGGCGCCGGCTGGCTCTTGCGCTGCTCGTTGTGGTTTCGCTGACCTTCGTCACCCTGGACTACCGGATGAGTGGTGGTTCGGCGTTCAGCGGGCTGCGCTCGGCGGCCGGGACCGTCGCCGGCACGATGCAGCGGGCGCTGAGCGATGTCGTCTCACCGGTGGGCCGCTTTGTCAGCCGAATCGGCGGCGGCGGTGGCTCGGCGGGGACCGCGAACGGCCCGCTGGCCAAGGAGAATGACCGGCTCCGCCGCGAGCTTCACGACTCCCAACTGGATCGTGCCACCCTGGCCGAGCTGCGCAAGCTCGACCTACTGGCCGGCGCGGGTGGCTACCGGATCGCGCCGGGCCGGGTCATCGCGCTGGGCCCGTCGGCCGGGTTGGAGTGGACCGCGGTGATCGACGTGGGCACCCGCGACGGCGTTGCGGTCGGGATGACGGTGGTCAACGGCGACGGCCTGGTCGGCCGGATCAAGCGCGCCCTGGCCGATACCTCGGTGGTGCTGATGGTTGTCGACCCGGTGTCCTCGGTCGGCGCCCGACTGGAGGGCAGCCGGCAGCTCGGACTGTGCACCGGCGACGGCGCGCATCGCCTGCGCCTGCAGTTGCTCGACCCGCAGGCCAGGGTCGCGCCGGGCGACCGGCTGGTCACCGGGCCCTGGGGGCAGACAACGTACGCCGCCGGCGTGCCGATCGGCACGGTGACGAAGGTGTCGGGGGCCTCCGGCGCACTGGTCCGTGAGGCCGAGGTACGCCCGTACGTGAACTTCACGGCGCTGGACATCGTCGGCGTGGTGATCACCGCTGCCCGGACCGACCCGCGTGACTCCGTCCTTCCGCCGAAGCCGGGCCGGCGATGAGCGCGCCGCGGGTATTGCTGGCCGGCCTGCTGGTCGTCACCGCCCTCATCGTGCAGACCACGGTGCTGGTCCGGCTGAACCTTCCGTACGGCCGTCCCGACCTCATCGTGGTGATCGTGGCGGCGGTGGCCCTGGCGGCGGGCCCGGGCGCCGGCGCCGGGGTCGGGTTCGCCGCCGGGCTGTCCGCGGACCTGCTGGCAGACCATCCAGCCGGGGTGCTCGCGCTGGTGTTCTGCCTGGTCGGATACGGCGCGGGGATGCTCCCGGACGCCGCTGAGCGCGGCCCGTTATTGCCGTTGCTGGTGGTCGCCGTCGCGTCGGTTGCGGTCCTGGTCGGCTTTGCCGTGCTTCTCGGCCTGATCGGGAGCCCGCGGCTGGACTGGCGTGTCGTCGCAGCTTCGCTGCCTGGCGCGGTTGCCTACGATGTGATTCTGGCTGTCTTCGTGGTGCCGGCGGTGGCGGCGCTGCACCGGCGGCTGTCGCCCTAGCGTGCTCGGCAAGGAGGCCCGCGGGTGAACGATCGCTCCGCACTGCGCTTGGTGGTGGTGCGGGTGCTCGTCCTGTCCCTGCTTGCGACGCTGGGCGGCCGGCTGTGGTTCCTGCAGGTGCTCGCCGCGAGCGAGTACACCACGGCGGCCAGCGACAACCGGGTCCGCGAGGTGGTGACCGCTGCGCCGCGTGGCTCGATCCTGGACGCCGCCGGCCGCCCACTGGTGGGCAACCGGACGGCCCTGGTCGTGTCGGTCGACCGCACGGCGCTGGCCCAGCAGCCTGACTCCGGCCGCGCAGTGCTCCAGCGGTTGGCCGGCGCGCTCAAGGTGCCGGCCGAGCACCTGCGGCAGCAGATCACGCCGTGCGGCAAGGCCATCCCGCAGCCGTGCTGGAACGGTTCCCCGCTCCAGCCGGTGCCGGTATTGGAGGACGCGCCGCCGGCGGTGGTACTGCGGATCGCCGAGCACCAGGAGGACTTCGCCGGCGTGAGCGCGCAGTTCCAGGCCGTGCGGGTGTACCCGCGTCGCTCCCTGGCGGCCCATCTTCTCGGCTACCTGGCGCCGATCAACGCCGACCAGGTGCAGGACCCGCGTTACCGCGGCCATCGCGACACCGACCTCGTGGGGGTCGCCGGCCTGGAGATGCAGTACGACGCGCTGCTGCGCGGCACCGACGGCGTGCAACAGCTCTCCGTCGATCACGCGGGCCGGGTCACCGGGACGTTGTCGCGCTCGGCACCGGTTCCCGGCGGCAACCTCGTCACCAATCTTGACGTGCGCCTGCAAGCGCTCGCGGAGAAGTCGCTACTGAGCGGCCTGGCGTACGCCCGGACCGGCCACGACAAACTCGGTCGGCCGTACCGCGCGACCTCCGGCGCGGTGGTCGTCCTCAATGCCAAGACCGGAGCCGTGCTGGCGATGGCCAGCGCCCCCTCCTACGACCCGTCGGTGTGGACCGGCGGGATCTCGGCGGCCAACTACGCGCGGCTCACCTCGCCGGCGGCCGGCATCCCGCTGATCTCGCGAGCCACCCAGGGGCAGTTCGCTCCGGGCTCCACGTTCAAGCTCATCTCGGCCTCCGCGGTTGCCCGGGCCGGTTACCCGCTCGGCGCGACCTACCAGTGCCCCGGCTACTACCAGGTCGGCACCGCCCGCTTCGCCAACTTCGAGGGCATCGCCGAAGGCCCGATGGATGTCCGCCGCGCGCTGATCAAGTCCTGTGACACGGTCTTCTACCGGTTCGGCTACGAGATGTGGCTGCGCGACGGCGGCCTGCGCCCGGCCAAGGGCCAGGCCAAGGAATACTTCGCCCACACCGCGCAGGCGTACGGCCTGGGCACACCGACCGGCCTGGACCTGCCCGGTGAGGTCGGCGGGCGGATCCCCGACCGGGCCTTCAAGCAGGTCTTCTGGCAGCAACGCAAGGCCGACTACTGTGCCGGCGCCCGGAACCCGAAATTCGACCCGCTGCACCGGCGGCTGGACTACGAGTTCTGCGTGGAGGGCTACCGCTACCGGGCCGGCGACGCGGTCAACTTCGCCATCGGCCAAGGCGACGTGCTGGTCACCCCGCTTCAACTCGCGGTCGCGTACGCGGCGATGGCCAACGGGGGCACCGTCTACCGCCCGCAACTCGGCAAGGCGGTGATCGGGGCGGACGGCAAGGTGGTGTGGCGGGCCACCCCACAGGCGGTGCGCCGGCTGCCGGTGGACAAGCGCAGCCTGGACTACATCCGCTCGGCCCTGGCCGGGGTCACGCTACCGGGCGGCACCGCCTACGGCGCCTTTATCGACTGGCCGCAGGCTCGGATCCCGGTCGGCGGCAAGACCGGTACCGCTGAGGTCGGCCTGACCAAGACCGGCCGCCAGGACACGTCGTGGTTCGCGGCCTTCGCGCCGGCCAACAACCCCCAATTCGTCGTGGTCAACATGCTCGAGCAGGTCGGCACCGGTGGTGCGTACGCCGCCAAGGTGGTGCGGCATGTCCTCGACGGCATTTATGGCGTCTCGGGCCAGCCGGCGATCTTCCCTGGTGGCCGCATCCCCACCGCCCTGCCGCGGTTGCCCGGCGAGCAGACGCCATGAGCAGCTCGACCTTGCGGCATCCTCCGCCGGGGCGCGTGGGGCCGCCTCGGGAGCGTTCCAAGCTGCGCCGGGTCGACTGGGTGCTCGCGGTCGCGGTGGGCTGCCTGCTGGTCCTCGGGACCCTGCTGGTCTGGTCGGCGACCCGGCAGCGGCTGGCCGCCGACGGGCTGGATCCGCAGGGCTTCCTCAAGCGGCATGCGTTCAACGTGGCGGTCGGGCTGGTGCTGGCCGCAGTGACCGCGGTCTTCGACTACCGGATGCTGCGGGCCTATGCCCCCATCGTCTACGTCGCCTCCTGCGCCGGCCTCGTCGCAGTCTTGCTGGTGGGCAGCACGATCAACGGCGCGCACTCCTGGATCGTGCTGGGCGGCGGTTTCCAGGTGCAGCCGTCAGAGTTCGCCAAGGTGGGCCTGATCGTGAGCATGGCAATGCTGCTGGGGGAGAAGCGCGATGCCGAGACCGTCCCCCGTGGTTCGGATGTCCTGCTGGTATTGGCGTTGGCGGCCGTCCCGCTCGCGCTGGTGATGCTGCAGCCGGACTTCGGCACGGCGGTGGTGCTGGTTTTCGTCATCCTCGGCGTGCTGGCCGTCTCCGGTGCGTCGAGTCGCTGGATCCTTGGGCTGCTCGCCGCCGGCGCGCTGGTGACCTTCCTTGCCCTGCACGTGGGCGTGCTCAAGCAGTACCAGCTCGATCGGTTCCGCGCCTTCACCCACCCCACCGCCGACACGCAGGGCGTCGGCTACACCACCCGGCAGGCTCGCATCGCCATCGGCACCGGTGGGCTGACCGGCAAGGGGTTGTTCAAGGGCAGTCAGACCAACGGCCAGTTCGTTCCGGAGCAGCACACCGACTTCATCTTCACCGTGGCCGGCGAGGAGCTCGGCCTCCTCGGCGCCGGCGGCCTCATCCTGCTGCTGGGCATCGTGCTGACGCGCGGCCTGACGATCGCCGCCCGCGCCCCGGACCTGTTCGGCCGCTTGGTCGCCACCGGGGTGGTGGCCTGGCTGGCCTTCCAGAGCTTTGTCAACATCGGCATGACGCTGGGCATCATGCCGGTGACCGGGCTGCCGCTGCCGTTCGTCTCCTATGGCGGCTCGGCGATGTTCGCCAATCTGATGGCCGTCGGGCTGCTGCAGAACGTGCATCTGCGTAATACCGAGCCCGCGTAGTCTGAAGGCCCATGGCCGTCGAATCCCTCTTCCCTCGCTTGGAGCCGTTGCTTCCGCGCGTCCAGAAGCCGATCCAGTACGTCGGCGGCGAGTTGAACTCCACGGTCAAGGACTGGGACTGCGTCGACGTGCACTGGGCCCTGATGTATCCCGACGCTTACGAGGTGGGCCTGCCCAATCAGGGTGTGCAGATCCTCTACGAGGTGCTCAACGAGCGCCCGGACGTGCTGGCCGAGCGGACCTACGCCGTGTGGCCCGACCTGCAGGCACTCATGCGCCGGCACGGCATCGGCCAGTTCACCGTCGATGCGCACCGTCCGGTCGCAGCGTTTGACGTGCTGGGTGTGTCTTTCGCCACCGAGCTCGGCTATACGAACCTGCTCACCGCGCTCGACCTGGCCGGGCTGCCGCTGCGCTCGGCGAACCGCCGCGACGGCCAGCCGATCGTGCTGGCCGGCGGGCATGCCGCATTCAATCCCGAGCCGATCGCCGACTTCGTCGATGCCGCCGTCCTCGGCGACGGTGAGGAGGCGGTGCTCGAGATCAGCGACGTCCTGGGGGAGTGGATCCGGCAGGGCCGGCCCGGTGGTCGCGACGAGGTTCTGCTACGGCTGGCCCGGACCGAGGCGGTGTACGTACCGCGCTTCTACGACGTCGACTACCTGCCGGACGGCCGGATCCGCCGGGTCGTCCCCAACCGGCGCGACGTGCCTTTCCGGGTGCACAAGCGCACCACGATGGACCTGGATGCCTGGCCCTATCCGAAGGCGCCGCTGGTGCCACTGGCCGAGACCGTGCACGAGCGGGCCAGCGTCGAGATTTTCCGGGGCTGCACCCGAGGGTGCCGGTTCTGCCAGGCCGGCATGATCACCCGGCCGGTCCGGGAGCGCTCCATCACCGGGATCGGCGAGATGGTGCAGGCCAGCCTGCAGGCGACCGGCTTCGAAGAGGTCGGACTGCTCTCGCTGTCCTCAGCCGACCACTCCGAGATCGGAGCAGTGACCAAGGGTCTTGCCGACCGGTACGAAGGCACCCAGACCAGCCTGTCGCTGCCGTCCACCCGGGTGGACGCCTTCAACGTCACCCTGGCCAACGAGTTGTCCCGCGGGGGGCGCCGCTCGGGCCTCACGTTCGCCCCCGAAGGGGGCTCGGAGCGTTTGCGCCGGGTCATCAACAAGATGGTGTCCAGAGAGGACTTGATCCGTACCGTGAGCACGGCTTACGCCAACGGCTGGCGTCAGGTCAAGCTGTACTTCATGTGCGGGCTGCCGACCGAGACCGACGAAGACGTGGTGGAGATCGCCGAGATGGCCCACGACGTGATCCGGGCCGGTCGGGCGGCCAGCGGCAGCAAGGACATCCGCTGCACCGTGTCGATCGGTGGTTTCGTGCCCAAGCCACATACCCCCTTCCAGTGGGCGGCCCAGGCCGACGCGCAGACGATCGACCGGCGGCTGCGGGCGTTGCGGGAGGCGATCAACCGCGACCGCAGCCTCGGCCGCGCCATCGGCTTTCGCTACCACGACGGCGAGCCAGGCATCATCGAAGGCCTCCTGTCGCGAGGTGATCGTCGGGTTGCCGGTGTCATCGAGGCCGCGTGGCGAGCCGGCGCGCAGTTCGACGGGTGGACCGAGCACTTCTCCTACCCGCGCTGGCGGCAGGCCTGCGCGGACGCGCTGCCACCTGGGGTGGACCTGGACTGGTACACCACCCGCGAGCGCGGCGAAACTGAAGTGTTGCCATGGGACCACCTCGATTCCGGACTGGACAAGGAGTGGCTCTGGAACGACTGGCAGGACGCGCTGGCCGGACGGGAGCAGGACGACTGCCGCTGGACGCCGTGCTTTGACTGCGGGGTCTGCCCAGGGATGGGCACCGAGATCCAGGTCGGCCCGACCGGACGCGAGTTGCTGCCGCTGTCCGTCGCGCCGTGAGTGTGCCGGCGGGATGAGCCGGCGCCAGCCGGAGGGTCCCGCGCCGGCTCCGGTGGTGCAGCGGCTGCGGTTGCGCTACGCCAAGCGAGGCCGGCTCCGCTTCACATCGCATCGCGACTTCGCCCGGGCGTTCCAGCGGGCGCTGCGGCGGGCCGACGTTCCGGTCGCCTACTCGGCCGGCTTCACCCCTCACCCCAAGGTGTCCTATCTCGGCGCCAGCCCGACCGGCGTGGCCAGCGAGGCCGAGTACTTAGAACTCGGACTGGCCGAACGGGTCGACCCGGAACGGCTGCGGGTCGCCCTGGACAGTTCCCTTCCGGACGGCCTGGACCTGCTCGAGGTGGTCGAGGCAGCGGGCGGCAGCCTGGCCGAGCGGATCGAGGCGTCGCTGTGGGAGGTCGAACTGCCGGGTGTCTCGATGGTCGCGCTGGCGGCCGCGCTCGATCGGTTCCTGGCGTGCGAGCAGGTGCCGGTGCAGCGCTTGACCAAGAGCGGCCGCCGGCCGGTTGACGCCCGAGCGGCAGTCATCCGGGCGAAGGCCCGGCCCGGCGATGCCGGCGCCGAAGCGGACTGTGCGACACTGGAGCTCGTCGTGCGGCATGTGACGCCCGCTGTACGACCCGACGATGTTCTGGCCGGCCTGCAGTCCGTGGCCGACCTTGAGCTGCCGGAGCCGCCACGTGCGACCCGGCTGGCCCAGGGGTCGCTCGACGCGACCGGCCGGATCACCGACCCGCTCCACGCGGACCGGTCGCCGTCGGACGCCTGAAGACTTCACGGCTCCGCGCCGTGGTAATGCCAACAGAGACCGTGCGCACGCGCACCGAACACAGCGCCCCTGAGCGGCCGCGTCACTCGCGCCCGGGGGCCGGACGGAGACATAACCGGATGCTCGATAACGAGCCGACCGGCGGCCCAGATGCGGGCGAGAGCCCTGCCGCCGGCAGCCCCGCCCCGAAGAAGAAGCAAGCCGCGAAGCGGACGCGGGTAACCACCGACCCTCCGACGGCCAAAGCGCCCAAGGCGGCCAAGGCGGCCAAGCCCGCGAAGGCGGCCAAGGCAGTCAAGGCGCCAAAGGCCACCAAGCCCGAGAAGGTTGCCAAGCCCACAAAGGCGGCCAAGCCTGCGGCGAAGAAGGCGGCCGGCAAGACGGCCAAGCGGGTCACCCCGATCCCACCTGCGGTCGCGTTCATCGCGCCTGACGCCGGGCCCGCTGTGCCGGCGATGGGGGCGCCGCCCAGCGGCCCGGTCGCCGACTCGATCGCCCCCACGGACGCAACGGCCGAGAGCGACCGGCCGTCCCGGCGCCGTGGGCGCCGAGGCCGAGGCCGGGGCAAGGGCGGCGACGCTGACACCGAGTCGACGAGCGGGTCGGGCACCGAGGCCGCCGGCGGCACCACCGCTGCGCCGGCCGATCCCGAGGCACCCGACGCCGAGTCGGCAGCGGAGGCAGAGGACGGCGAGGCCACCGGCACCCGACGCCGGCGCCGGCGACGCCGCCGTACCGGCGCCGAGGGCGAGCCGGACGGACCGGCCGCCGAGGACCCGCCGAACACCGTGGTGAAGGTGCGCAAGACCCGGCCCCGCGGCCGAGACACCGACGACGAGGTCCAAGGGGTCAAGGGCTCGGTCCGGCTCGAGGCAAAGCGGCAGCGCCGGCGCGAGGGCCGGGATCAGGTGCGCCGGCGCCCCGCGATCATCACCGAATCGGAGTTCCTGGCCCGCCGCGAGGCGGTCGACCGGGTGATGGTGGTCCGGCAGGTCAAGGACCGTACCCAGATCGCGGTGCTGGAGGACGGCGTCCTGGTCGAGCACTACGTGACCAAGGCCAGCGCCAATGCCTACGCCGGCAACATCTATCTCGGCCGGGTGCAGAACGTCCTGCCCAGCATGGAGGCGGCCTTCGTCGACATCGGCAAGAGCCGCAACGCCGTGCTGTACGCCGGCGAGGTCAACTGGGATCTGTCCGGCATGGAGGGCAAGGCCCGCAGGATCGAGGACGCGCTCAAGGCCGGCCAGTCGGTGCTTACCCAGGTCACCAAGGACCCGGTCGGGCAGAAGGGCGCCCGGCTGACCAGCCAGATCAGCCTGCCGGGGCGCTTCCTGGTGTACGTACCGCAGGGCTCGATGACCGGGATCAGCCGCAAGCTCCCCGACACCGAGCGCAAGCGGTTGCGCGACATCCTCAAGACCATCGTGCCCGAAGACGCTGGTGTGATCATCCGAACCGCCGCCGAGGGAGCCAGCGACGAGGAGTTGACCCGCGACGTCAAGCGGTTGCAGGCGCAGTGGGAGGCGATCCGGGCGAAGACCAAGACCGCCACGGCGCCCGAACTGCTCTACGGCGAACCCGATCTGGTGATTCGGGTCGTCCGCGACATCTTCAACGAGGACTTCAACAAGCTGATCGTTGCCGGCGATGACGCATGGGAACTGGTCGAGGAGTACGTCAAGCACGTGTCGCCCGATCTGGTCGACCGGCTGGCCCGGCACCTGGGCGAGACCGACGTGTTCGCCGATCTGCGCATCGACGAGCAACTCGCCAAGGGTCTGGAGCGCAAGGTCTGGCTGCCCAGCGGGGGATCGCTGGTGATTGACCGTACTGAGGCGATGACCGTCGTGGACGTCAACACCGGCAAGTTCACCGGCAAGGGGGGCAACCTCGAGGAGACAGTGACCCGCAACAACCTCGAGGCGGCCGAAGAGGTCGTCCGCCAGCTTCGGCTGCGCGACATCGGCGGCATGATCGTGATCGATTTCATCGACATGATCCTGGAGAGCAACCGCGATCTGGTGCTGCGCCGGCTGACCGAGTGCCTCGGTCGCGACCGGACCCGTCATCAAGTGGCCGAGGTCACCTCTCTGGGCTTGGTGCAGATGACCCGCAAGCGGGTCGGCCAGGGGCTGCTCGAGGTCTTTTCCGAGCCGTGCGAGACGTGCAAGGGGCGTGGTCTGATCGTGCACATGGAACCCGTGGAGCACTCCACCGCAGCCGAACAGCGCCACGAGGTCAGCGAGCCCAAGGCCCGCAAGCGCCGGGGCACGACGATGGCGCCACCGATAGCGGTGGTGCCGGCGGATGGGGCGCTGGCGGCACCCCTGGTAGTCGAGGCGCCGGCCGACGGCGTGCTGCCGGAGCCCGAAACAGCCGCGCCGGCGCCGCGCCGCCGGCGGCGGGCGGCATCGCGGCCGGCC
>JALZAK010000149.1 GCA_030948385.1 Actinomycetota bacterium | reverse complement strand
GTGGTTACCGGGCCTCGTCGCGGCCGCGAAGGAGCAGCGCGCGCATCATGATGTCGCCGAGCCTAACCGATCGCCGGGCGGGCGGGAATCTCCTATCGGCACGGCGATCGTCGGGCGCTGTCGACCGGCACGCGACGGCCACGATCCGGGTTCGGATCGCGATGTCGGTGGCACACCTGCTGTGCTCCGCACGGGGCGGATCGGTCCACGCCGGGGTGCGGGATGCGGATTCCGTCGCGAACGGCCATGAGGCAAACGGATTCCGTCGTTGTCGGGCCGCCCGGGCCTGTGTAGCGTCAGCGGCATCCCAGCGATCAGGAGCATGTCGTGACCCGTACCGTCCAGAACTTCATCGACGGAGAGCTCCGCGATGCCCTCGACGGCCGGACCAGCGAGCTGATCGATCCGTCCACCGGGGAGGTGTTCGGTACCGCTCCCCTGTCGGGTGCCGCGGACGTCGACCAGGCCTACAAGGCGGCGGAGAAGGCGTTCGAGAGCTGGCGCGACACCACTCCGAGCGAGCGGCAGCGGGCACTGCTGCGCTTCGCCGACGCGATGGAGTCCCACGCCGAGGACATCATCGCCGCCGAGTGTGAGAACACCGGCAAGCCGATCGAGCTCACCCGCAGCGAGGAGATCCCGCCGGCCGTCGACCAGATCCGGTTCTTCGCCGGTGCCGCCCGCGTGCTCGAGGGCCGCAGCGCCGGCGAGTACATGAACGGTTTCACCTCCTACGTGCGCCGCGAACCCGTCGGGGTCGTCGGCCAGGTGGCGCCGTGGAACTACCCGATGATGATGGCCGTCTGGAAGTTCGCGCCGGCCGTCGCCGCCGGCAACACGGTCGTCCTCAAACCGGCCGACACCACGCCGCTGACGAGCCTCCTGCTGGCCGAGATCGCCGCTGAGTTCCTCCCGCCGGGCGTACTCAACGTGGTGTGTGGCGACCGGGACACCGGCCGGGCCCTGGTCTCGCACCCGGTGCCGCAGATGGTGTCCATCACCGGCAGCGTGCGAGCCGGTCGCGAGGTGGCCATGGCGGCGGCGGCCGACCTGAAGCGGGTCCATCTCGAGCTGGGCGGCAAGGCCCCCGTGGTGGTCTTCGATGATGCCGACGTCGGGCAGGCCGCCGAAGGTATTGCGGCCGCCGGCTACTTCAACGCCGGCCAGGACTGCACCGCCGCGACTCGCGTGCTCGCCGGGCCGAGGGTGCACGACGACTTCGTCGCCGCTCTGGTCGAGCAGGCCGGGCGACAGACGGTGGCCGGCCCGGACACCGAGGGGGCCGACTTCGGGCCGCTGAACAACGCCGCGCAATACGAGCGGGTCAGCGGTTTCGTCGACCGGCTTCCCGGCCATGCCGAGTTGCGCACCGGTGGCACCCGGGTAGGAGACCGCGGCTACTTCTACGCCCCGACGGTCATCGACGGAGTCCGGCAAGACGACGAGATCGTCCAGGACGAGGTGTTCGGACCGGTCATCACCGTCCAGCGCTTTACCGACGAGGACCAGGCTGTCGCGTGGGCCAACGGCGTGGAGTACGGCCTGGCGTCGAGTGTCTGGACGCGGGACCACGGCCGCGCGATGCGGATGGCGAAGCGGCTGGACTTCGGTTGCGTGTGGATCAACACACACATTCCGCTGGTCGCGGAGATGCCGCACGGAGGCTTCAAGAACTCCGGGCACGGCAAAGACCTGTCGATCTACGGGCTGGAGGACTACACCCGCATCAAGCACGTGATGACGGCCCTGGAATCCTGAGCCCTCGTCAGGTTGGCCGATCTTGCCCCTCGACGGCCGCGATCTCGCCGCTCTCGGTCACCACGAATCCCTCCCGCAGGGTCTCGCCGGTGAAGAACGCCCGCCGGACCCGGCGGTAGACCTCCATCAGGACGACGCCGAGGATCAGCGCGCCGATGCCGATGATGAAGATTCCGCCGAGGTGCCAGCGCGGGGCGATGGGCAACGTCCAGGACGTGTAGCCGGTGTCTGCCTTCCAGTCCTCCTTGACGCTCCAGAGCAGAGCGAACAGCAGAATGATCCCGCCCAGCAACGGAAGAATCCCGCGCATCCACAGGTTGCGCGCACTCTCGTGCAGCGTCCGGCGGAAGTACCAGGCACACGCGAAGCCGGTCAGCCCGTAGTAGAACGCGATCATCAAACCCAGCGCCGACACCGAATCGGCGATTACGTTGCCGCCGGACAGGTAGTTCATCACCACGTACAGCGCGATGGAGACCGCTCCCATGACCACTGTGGACACTGTGGGCGTGAGGTAGCGACGGTGGACTCGGGCGAAGGAGTCGGGCAGCGCCTTATGGACCGCCATCGACAATGTTGTGCGCGCAGTCGGCAGGATCGTGGTCTGCGTCGACGCCGCTGCCGAGGTGAGCACCATGAGGATCAGCAGGTGGGACATGACCGTGCCCACACCGGAGGACCCGAAGACCGCCTTGCCGAGTACGGACAGGACGTCACCCTGGTTGTCGGCGTTGCCCAGGCCGATCCCCTTGGTCCCGATGCCGGCAAAGGACTGGACCGCGACGGTCACGACGGCGTACGTCGCGAGCAGGATCACTGTCGAGGCGATGGCAGCGCGCCCCGGCGTGCGTTTGCGGTCGGCCGTCTCCTCGTTGACCGAAACCGCGCTGTCCCACCCCCAGTAGATGAACAACATGAGGAGGATGCCCGACACGAAGGTGGTGAAGGAGCCGATGTGGAAGGGGTTGAACCACGACAGCGCCGGATGCAACGAGCCGGCGGGGGCGCGTCCGGCGGCGACCTTGATCAGGGCCACGACGGCAAAGACCGCCAGCACCAGCAGTTCGATGGCCAGTAGCACCCTTTGGAGTGCGGCTGAGATGTTGATACCCCGGTAGCAGATGTAGGTCATCAGCACGATCCACAGCACACCGACCAGCAGCACCCAGCTGCTCGTCGCGTTCGAACCGATCCCGTCCGCGCCGAAGAGCAGGAACAGGTACTGGCCGGCGATCTGCGCCAGGCTCGCCATGACGAGCACGTCGGCAGCCACAACGCCCCAGCCGCCCATCCAACCGGTGCGCGGGCCGAAGGCCCGGGCCGCCCAGGTGAATGTGGTCCCGCAATCGGGATCGACCTTGTTGAGCTCGGAATATGCAATGGCAATGAAGAGCATCGGCACGAAGGCGAGGATCACCACGATGGGGGTCTGCAGCCCGACGGCCGCGACGACGAATCCCAGGGTGGCCGCCAGGCTGTAGGCAGGCGCCGTCGAGGCCACCCCGATGACCGTGCTCGAGATCAGGCCGAGGGCCCCGGACCGCAAGCCCTTGGGCGGTGGCGCCCCCCGTACGGCCGCGGTGTCCACAACCATGTCGACCTCCCGGAGTCCGCCCGCCCTGTGCCCGACGGTTATCGCACTTCGTCCGCGCGATGGCAAGCGGTTCCGCGCATATGCCGCCCGTACGGCATTCGATCCGTCGTAGGCTGCCCTGGTTGCCAACCCAGCGGGGCGGGAGGTACATCGTGCGACTGGTCGTTCTTGGGGCCGGCGGGGTGGGCGGCGCGGTGGCCGCGGTGGCTGCCCGCCGGCCCTTCCTGGAGGCCGTCGTCCTCGCCGATTACGACCTCGATCGAGCTCGCCGCGCGGTCGACCGCACCGCCGACGACCGCTTTTCAGCCGGCCGAGTCGACGCCTCAGACCGCTTGGGGGTCGTCGATCTGCTGCGGGAGTCGCGCGCCGACGCGGTGCTCAACGCCTGCGACCCGAGGTTCGTCCCGACGATCTTCGACGCGGCGCTCGAGGCGCGGGTCACCTACCTCGACATGGCGATGTCGCTATCGGAGCCGCATCCCGACGCGCCCTACACCCAGCCGGGGGTGAAGCTCGGCGACGCCCAATTCGCCGCGGCATCGGCGTGGCAGCACCGTGACGTCCTCGCGCTCGTCGGCATCGGCGTCGAGCCCGGACTTTCCGACGTCTTCGCCCGCTATGCCGCGGACCACTTGTTCAGCCGGATCGACGAGGTGGGCATTCGGGACGGAGCCAACCTGGTCGTCGACGGCTATTCCTTCGCGCCGACGTTCTCCATCTGGACGACCATCGAGGAGTGCCTGAACCCGCCCGTGATCTACGAGCGGGATCGCGGTTGGTACACCACCGAGCCGTTCAGTGAGCCCGAAGTCTTCGACTTCCCCGACGGGATCGGCCCGGTCGAGTGCGTGAACGTCGAGCATGAGGAGGTGCTGCTCGTGCCGCGACACCTCGACGTCGGCAGGGTCACCTTCAAGTACGGGCTCGGCGACGAGTTCATCGAGGTGCTGCGAACTCTGCACAAGCTGGGACTGGACCGGACCGACCCGGTGCGCGTGCACGGAGCGGAGGTCTCGCCACGTGATGTCGTGGCGGCCTGCCTGCCGGATCCGTCCAGCCTCGGCGAGGTGATGCACGGCCGCACCTGCGCCGGCACCTGGGTGCGCGGCGCGGACAAGCAAGGCCGACCGCGCGAGGTGTACCTGTACCAGGTAGCCGACAACGACGAGTGCATGCGCTCCTGGGGGTGCCAGGCGGTGGTGTGGCAAACCGCGGTCAACCCCGTGGCGGCCCTGGAACTGCTCGATGCCGGCGTATGGACCGGCGCCGGCGTCCTGGGGCCGGAGGCCTTCGATGCCGTTCCCTTCCTCGATCTGCTGGGCGAGTACGGCGCGCCCTGGGCACTGCGAGAACAGGCACCGGGACCGTCCGCCCCTTGACCCGCGCATGAGGCGCTCGTAGATTGCCGTCGTCACTGAAACACCAACGTCTCACTAGCTGAAACAGGGTCCACGCATGGACGAGCGGCGATCCAACGCACCGGGTAGCGATCGCATCGATGCCGCCACCGGCACCGATTTGCGGCCTCGCGCGCTGCGGCTGCCCGGTGTGCTTATGCAGGCGCTGACCCACATCGCGCCGGCCGTGGGCATGGTGGCGTTCATCCCGATGATCACCAGCTTCAGCGGGATCACCTCCCCGCTGGCCTACCTGATCGCATTTCTGATCGTCGCCATGCTCGGCGTGTCCTTGATGCAGCTCGCCAAACACCTGCCGAGTGCCGGTGGTTACTACACCTACGTCAGCCGGACGGTGAGCCCGCGGGTCGGCTTCCTCGCGGCCTGGACGCTATTCATCATTGAGTTGCTCGCACCCGGGGCGGGGCTCGGCTTCGGCGGCTTCCTTTTCGAAGGCGCGATGAAGGCCGAGTACGGCATCACCTTCCCGTGGTGGGTCTTCCTGCTGCTTGGCACCGCCCTGATCTTCGTCGTGTCCTACTTCGGCATCCGGATCGCGGTCGGGCTGTCGGTGGTGCTCAGCGCGATCGAGATCCTGATCGTGCTGGTCCTCAGCTTCTCCTCGTTGGCCTCCCCCGGACCGGGCGGGATCAATGCCAGCCCGTTCGACCCGACCAAGTCGGTGAGCACCAACGGCCTGTTCCTCGCCGTCGTCTTCACCATCTTCGCCTTCGCCGGCTTCGAATCGGTGGCCCCTCTCGCCGAGGAGAGCGTCAACCCGCGTCGGACGATCCCGCGGGCGATCTGGATCTCCATCACCATCTCCGGGGTGTTCTACGTGTTCACCGGTTGGGCCCTGCTCACCGGGTGGGGCACCAACAACGTCAAGGGCTTCATCGCCCCCGGGGAGAATCCGATCTTCGCCCTGGCCCATCGGTTGTGGGGCGGCGCCTGGATTCTGGTGCTGCTTGCAGTGGTCAACTCCATCCTGGCCATCGGCATCGCCGCCACGAATGCCGGCACCCGGGTGCTGTACGCAATGGGCCGTTCGGGATCGCTGCCGCAGTGGCTGGCCACCGTTCACCCGAAGTACCGGACACCGGTCAACACCATCTACACCCAAATGTTGATCACGTTGGTCGTCGGGCTCGGACTGGGTCTCGCCTTCGGTCCGGCCAGCCTGTTCTTCACCATCGGCCTGGCCGTGACGCTGAGCCTGATGGTGCTCTACATCGCGGGGAACGTGGGCGTGTTCCTGTACTACTGGCGGGTCCGGCGCAATGAGTTCAACCCCGTCCTGCACGTGATCTTCCCGCTGCTCTCGTCGGCGGCGCTGATCGTGGTGGGCTACAAGTCGTTGCGCCCGCTGCCACCGACGCCGACGAGCTACGGTGCCCTGCTCGCGATCGGCTGGCTGCTCGTCGGGGCGGTCGTGCTCCTGGTCATGCGGCAGACCGGCCGGGACCGTTGGCTGCTCAATGCCGGAAAGGTCTTCGAGGAGGCTCCGGAGGCGCCGGC
>JALZAK010000148.1 GCA_030948385.1 Actinomycetota bacterium | reverse complement strand
GAGCGCCGGTCGAATCGCCGGCCGGCGCCCCAGCACCGACCAGCACCCGCGCCGGCCGGGCCGCGGCCACCGCGGAGGATGCCACCCGGCCGCGCCGGCCGAAGGCATACTCGATGGCGTAGAGCAGCATCGCCACCGTGTAGGCCACGATCGCGTAGACCAGCAGGCTGTCGGACAGCCGGGCCAGACCCAGGTCGACCGGCACGGTCAGCCCTCCCTCGAATCCGCGACAGGGCCGCCCCGGGCCGTCGCCACGAGCCGCGAGAACTCCCGCGCGAACGTGTCGGAATCGGTCCGGGCCAGGCCGCCTACCGCGACGAGGGTACGCCCGCCGGCCGGATCTGGGCCGTTCGGAGAGAAGCGGAACCACAGCCGGCGCCGGCGGACCCGCAGGGACAGCAGCAGGCCGCAGATCATCGCCACCGCCGCCCCGAGCGCGAGCAACTGGCCCGGGTCGTAGGACACCTGCAACCGGGTCCATTCCCGGTATCCGTCGAACCGGACCGTGGTGCCGTCGGTGAGGCGGATGGACTGCCCCGGCCCGAGCACCACCCGGGCCGGCCGGCCGTCGGCCAGCTTGGCCAGCGTGAGCCGCTTGCTAGCGATCACCTGCGGGTCGATGGAGTAGACCGACTGCGGGGCGCCGGAGTCCAAACCCAGGTTGCCCTCGTACACCCGCATCGACAGCGCCGGGTTGCGCGGCTGCGGGGAGAGCGAGCGCAGCCCGAATCGGTCGGTCGGGTCCCGATCGGGCGCGAAGGCCCCGTCGATGCCTATCTGCCTCGGTCGGGCGTCGGGCAGTTTCACTGCGCCGGTCGACCCCAGCGACGCATCCACCGGCAGGAACGGGACCGGGGCGCGGAAGACCTGCCCGGTCGGGTCGGTGACGGTCACGATCGGGGCGAAGCCGTGACCGAGCAGGTAGGTCCGGGTGCCCTCCAGGCGCAGCGGGGAGTTGACCCGCAGGTCGTAGCGGGTGGCAGGGTCGGCGGCGCCGGTCCCATATCGGATGCGGGCATGGAAGGCGGCCGGCTGGTCGGTCCCCGGCACGTAGGTCGCGGTGAAGTCGTCGAGCCGTACGCAGAAGGCCGGCAGCGCATGGTCGCCGACCAGCCGGCCGGGATCGAAGGCGTCGAACTCGCTGACCGTGTCGCAGAAGCCGGAACCCTCGGTGACCAGCACGGTCGCCTTCCAGCCGAACAGCCCGTCCGCGGCGATGGCCGCCAGCAGCGTCACCAGCGCGATGTGGAAGAGCAGGTTGCCGGTCTCGCGGAGGTAGCCCTTCTCTGCGCACACGGTGACCGCACCGCCGGCCTCGGCCCGGCGCTGCACCCGCCATCGCTGCCTGCGCAGTCCACTGTGGACAGTGCGGGCGGCCGCCTCGACGGTGGCTGCATTTTCGTAGCCGGCGCTGTGCGGCAGCCGGTCGAGGTGCAGGGGGGCGGCCGGCGGTTGCCGGCGCAGCGCCCGGGCATGCAGCCGGATCCGCGGGAACAGGCAGCCCACCAGGGACACGAACAGCAGCAGGTAGATGGCGGCGAACCAGGGTGCGGCGAAGACGTCGAAGAACGAGAGCCGGTCCAGGACGGGAGCCAGCGTCGGGTGTGCCTTGAAATAATCGTCGACCTTGATCTGGTTCAGGCCGCGCTGCGGGAACACCGAGCCGGGAACTGCTGCCACTGCCAGCAGGAACAGCAAGAGCAGCGCAGTGCGCATGCTGGTGAGCTGCCGCCAGGTCCGGCGCAGCAGTGCCAGCGGGCCGGGCCGCACCCGGGCGGACGCGTCCGGCTCGGGTGCGGTCGAGAGCCGGCCGGCCTCCCGGTCGACGAGGGTCATCTCAGACCGCCGGCGTGAAGCCGGCGACCCAGTCACGCATGGCGATGGTCATGTCGTTCCAGGTGCCGGTCAGCAGGAGCAGTCCGAGCACCACGAGTAGGGCACCACCGACCCGGGTCACCCAGCGGGCATGCCGGCGGGCGACTCCGAGAGCGCCGAGCAGCCAGCGGTAGCCCATCCCGAACAGCACGAAGGGAAGCCCCAGCCCGACGCAGTACGCCGCAGCGAGCAGCGCACCGCGGCCGGCGCTGGCGGTCTCGTATGCGAGTCCCTGCACCGCACCGAGCGTCGGGCCTACACACGGGGTCCAGCCCAGGCCGAACACCACTCCCAGGAGCGGCGCGCCGGCCAGGCCCGAGGCGGGCAGCCGGTGCAGCCGCACCTCGCGCTGCAGGCCGGGTACCAGACCCAGAAAGACCAGCCCGAGCAGCACGATGACCGCACCGACGACCTGCTGGATGACGGCCTGGTGCACCAGCAGGGCGCGACCCAGACCACCGAACAGGGCGCCGTACGCGACGAACACGGCCGTGAATCCGAGGACGAACAGCACGCTGCCGAGCAGTATCCGGCCGCGAACCCGCAGCCGACCCTGCTGGTCGGGGGCGTCCAGGTCGGCGCCGGACAGGCCGGTTACGTAAGACAAGTAGCCCGGCACCAGCGGCAGCACGCAGGGCGAGACGAAGCTGACCACACCGGCCAGTACGGCCACGGCAAACGCGGCGACCAGCGGTCCACTGGTCACCGTCGACGCGAAGCCGGACACGTCAACCGCTCTCGGCCGCGACCCGGCGCACGATCGGCAGCAGCTCGTCGGCCCGCACCGACCGGCGGATCACCGCGGCCACCCGGCCGCGCCGGTCGAGCACCAGGGTGGTGGGGATGGAGCTGGGTGGAACGTCACGGAACTGCAGGGCGATCCGGCCGGCCGGATCGAACAGGCTCGGGTAGGTGATACCGAAGGTGCGCTGGAAGGCGTGCGCGGAATCCTTCTCGTCCTTGACGTTGACCCCGACGAACTGCACCCGGGAGCCCTTCGTCTGCTGGTAGACCGACTCGAGGTCCCTGGCCTCGGCCCGGCAGGGCGCGCACCAGGACCCCCAGAAGTTGAACACCACCACCTGCCCGCGAAGCCGCCCGAGGTCGAAGGCCCCGCCGTCCAGCAGCGTCCCGGTCAAGCGCGGGCCGGCGTGCCGCTTGGCCGGTGTGATGATCCGGGTGGTGCCGTCGCCGGCGACGTAGCGGTTGCCCGCGGTCGCGCCCTGGTCCACTGCGTTAGCCCCGGTGGCGCAGCCGGCCAGCGCCAGAGTCAGCGACAGCGTTCCCGCGGCGAGCCGCCCCCTCACCCGCCACCCGCTTCGTGCGCAGGCGTCGCCGGCACCAGATGTGCGGCCGGCTCCTGGTAGGCGACGTCGACCACCGTCTCGCCGTCGAAGGTGACCGAGGTGAGGCTGGCCAGCCCGCACCGGCGGTGCCCGGGATGGTGCCAGAGCCGGCGGCCCAAGAGCTGCCGGCGCACGGTCTCGATGGGCAGCTGGTGGCTGACACAGACGGCTTCGTGCCCATCGGCGGCGCCGCGGGCCGCGAGCAGGGCGGCGTACATTCGCTGCCCGATCTCGCGGTAGGGCTCCCCCCATGAGGGCGTGAACGGGTTACGCATCTTGAGCCAGACCGATGGCCGGCGCAGCACACCGTCGCCCAGCCCGAAGCGCCGGCCCTCGAAGATGTTGTCCGACTCGATCAGTCGTGGGTCGGTAGCGACGGCAAGGTCGAACTGTGCCGCGATCGCCCGGGCCGTTTCCTGGGCCCGGTCCAGCGGGCTCGCGACAAGGTAGGTCACGTCGTGCCCGGCGAGGGCCTGCGCCGCCGCCGCAGCCATCTCCCGGCCGGTCGCCGACAGCACGAAGCCGGGCAGCCGGCCGTAGAGGATGCCGTCGGGGTTGTGCACCTCCCCATGGCGCAGCAGGTGGACGACGGTCCGGCTCACCGCGAGCTCCCGGTCGCGGCGGCGGCCGCCCGGGCCGCAAACGGCATCGCCTCGGCGACCCGGTCCAGCGCCGCGTCGTCGTGCGCGGCGGAGAGGAACCACGCCTCGTACGCACTGGGCGGCAGGTAGACGCCGCGGGCCAGCATCTCGTGGAAGAAGGCGGCGTAGGCGCGGGTGTCCTGCGCCTGGGCGCCGGCGAAGTCGCGCACCTCAACGCCGGCGAAGAACACGCTGAACAGATTCCCTGCGGCGTGCACTCGATGGGGCACGCCGGCCTCGGACAGGGCGGCGGCAGCCAGGCGGGCAACCTGGTCGGCGGCCTTGTCCACGGCGGCGTACACCTCGCCGGTGCAGGCGAGCAGGGTGGCCAACCCGGCCGCGGTCGCCAGCGGGTTACCGGACAGGGTGCCGGCCTGATAGACCGGACCGGCCGGCGCCAGGTAGCCCATCACGTCGGCCCGCCCCCCGAAGGCGGCCGCCGGCAGGCCGCCGCCCATCACCTTGCCGAAGGTGAACAGGTCGGGCACGACCGGGTCGAGGCCGTACCAGCCGGACGGGGAGACCCGGAAGCCGGTCATCACTTCATCGAGGATCAGGAGGGCACCATGTGCGGAGGTGATCCGCCCCAGTTCGGCGTTGAAGCCGTCCCGGGGCGGGACGACGCCCATGTTGGCGGCGGCGGCCTCCGTGATCACGCAGGCGATCTCGTCGCCCCGGGCCGCGAAGGCAGCCTCGACCGCGGCC
>JALZAK010000129.1 GCA_030948385.1 Actinomycetota bacterium | reverse complement strand
GGCCGCCTGCCGAAGGTGCCGAGGTCGAGCGGGTTCCGGCCTCCTAGGGGAGGGGGGCGCAGGTCGACCCGCCGCGACGGTGGTGGCTACGGCCCCCAAGAGGCCGGGTCGATCTGTTGCTGATCCCACGGGACGACCCGATCTGGGCTTCCTCCCGGCCAGTCGAGCTGGGCTGGCTCCTGCCCGGCAAGTCGACTGGCGATGTACCGGTGATTCCCCTCAACGATGATGTCTCCGTCGACCCTGATCGGCGCGAGATCGGTGCCACCCCGGATCAAGTCGAAAAACTGCTGCACCCGGGGAAGCGAGACGGCCTTCTGCTGGCTCCGTAGCGGGGCGTCCTGCATGGCGTCCCGGATCATGTCGTCCGTTACGGTGCCCTCGCCGGGACCACCCGTTGGACCGAGGGAGCCCCCGCCTCCGGATCCGCCACCGTCGGTGTTCATCGGGGACACCTGGTTGTCGCCGGCAGCATGCCGGGCGATGTCGGCCATTGCCACCGTTGTCAGACCGGCCCCGGCGGTAATACCCGCCAGCGAGACCGCGTTCAGCGGTACGCCGGCGATCGCTCCCACGCCTGTTGCATCCAGGGCCACGCCCAGACCTTCGCCCCCGGCACTGACAGCAGTCAGCGCGACGCCGGCTGCAGCCGCGAGCATGTCGCCGGGATGACTCAGCGCCGAATTGCCGAGCGATGCCAACCCGTTCACGACGTGGGCGCCGACATTCTGGGCGCCTTGTCCGATCTCGCCCAAGAAGTTACCGGCCTTCGACCAGAAGCTCGGTGCACTTGGTGCCTTGTCACGCGCCTCGCCGACCACGCGTCCCGCCGCGTCTCCGGCAGCCTTGAGTCGACCGCGCGCGGTGTCGAGCAACCGGCGCGCCTCCTGGCGGATGGGCTCGCCGGCGTCAACGAACGGGATGGCCGGTGCGATGGTGGCGATGCCGTTGGCGCTCTGAGCAGCGGCATTCTGCTGCGCGCGCTGCACGTCCGCCGCGTGCTGAACCTGAGCGTTAGTGGTCGCCGCCCGTGCGCGATTCCACAACTGGATCGCGTCCGCTGCCCGCTGCTGAGTCTCTGACAACGTAGTGGCGTATGTGTCCAAGGCCGCGGCCGCGTTGTGGAAGGCGTCGCCGGCCCGCTGCCATTTATCGGGATGGCCGCGGAACGCTGCGCGGAAATTGTCAGCGGCGGCGCCGCTCCAACCGTCGGCCGTGTCTATTCGCCGAAGCCCCGCGGCGGCGTCGTGGAGCAGATCGCCGTATATGGCGAGGGAGGACGCGTCGTTGCCGACAGCAGCAGGGTCGCCGGGAATGAGCGCCCTGGGATCATCGGTTTGGCCCAGCTCTGTCATTAGGGGCCCGCGGAGCCGGGAACCGTTGACCGCTCGACGGTGCCACCGAGCCGATCCACGCCGCGCCGATCGGCTTCCTTGTAAGCGACGGCACAGCGGGTCAGGCCGTCAGCGATCGCTCGCCCGTCGGTGGCAAGGTGATCGACCCCCCGCTGCCAGCGACCGCAAAAATCGGCGAGCGTGCCGGACAGGCGATCATGGCCGATCACCGCCGGTCCAGTCTGAATGCCATGAAGCGCTTGCTGGTCCACTTCGTCGATGACGCCGGACACGCCGACGGCCGCCTGCTGCAATGCCGACAGGTCGACGCGAAAGCCGCGGGCCATACGACCACCTCCCCCGGGGGATCCCTGACCACGTGTCCCGCCCCCACGAGCCAGACAAGCCGGTCGATAATGTCACACCTACCCCCGCGGCGGGTAATTTCGCCACGCCTCGTCGCCCGGGGAGGCTCCATGGTCGGCAGCCCCGGCCCGTTGTGGCGTGTGAGTCGCCAGATGGTTTGCCCCGTCCTCGGGGCCCCCGGTACCCTGAACCCGCCGCCTGAGGCGGGTCGTTCGGCGTGCCCGCCAGGTGCACGGCCCCGTTTTGCTACTCGAGGAGTCCAGCCGTGTACGCCATCGTCAAGACCGGCGGCAAGCAGTATCGCGTCGCCGAGGGTGACGTGATCGAGGTGGAGAAGCTCCCCGGCGTGCCCGGCGACACGGTGACCCTGCCCGCGCTGCTGGTGGTGGATGGCGACGACCTGACCACTGACGCGGCGGGACTGGCCGAGGTGACGGTGGCCGGCGAGCTGGTCGCGCACACCAAGGGCCCCAAGATCCACATCATCAAGTTCAAGAACAAGACCCGGTACCACAAGCGCCAGGGGCATCGGCAAAAGCACACCCAGGTCAGGGTCACCGGCATCACGAGCGGGAAGTAGGCGCGAGATGGCACACAAGAAGGGCGCGTCGTCCTCGCGCAACGGCCGCGATTCGAACCCGCAGTTCCTCGGCGTCAAGCGGTACGGCGGGCAGGTCGTCAACGCCGGCGAGATCATCGTGCGGCAGCGGGGCACGCACTTCCATCCCGGCCCGGCCGTCGGACGCGGCAAGGATGACACGCTGTTCGCGCTGGCCGCCGGCGCGGTGGAGTTCTCCATGCGCCGCAACCGCAAGATCGTCAGCATCGTCCCGGTGGAGGGCTAGCCGCAGGCGCCTCCGTCCCGCCACCGCCGAAGGGAGGTCCGGCGTTGGCCAGCTTCATCGACCGGGTGCTGCTGCATGTATCCGCCGGCAACGGCGGGCACGGCTGCTCCTCGGTGCACCGGGAGAAGTTCAAGCCGCTGGGCGGCCCGGACGGTGGCAACGGTGGCAACGGCGGAGACGTCTGTCTGGTGGTCGACGCCAGTGCGCACAGCCTCTTGGACTTTCACCACCATCCGCACCAGCGCGCCGGCAACGGCCGGCAGGGGCAAGGTGGCCACCGCAACGGAGCGGCCGGGGAGCAACTCGACCTGCGAGTGCCCGACGGCACCGTCGTGCAGACCCCCGCGGGGGACGTACTCGCCGACCTGGTCGGCGCCGGCGCCCGCTACGTGGTGGCGCATGGCGGCCGGGGTGGGCTGGGCAACGCCGCCCTGGCCTCGCCGCGGCGCAAGGCGCCAGGATTCGCGTTGCTCGGCGAGCCGGGAGAGTCCCTCGACGTCGTGCTGGAACTCAAGAGCGTCGCCGACGTCGGCCTGGTCGGCTTCCCCAGCGCCGGCAAGTCATCGCTGATCTCGGTGCTGTCCGCGGCCCGCCCGAAGATCGCCGACTATCCGTTCACCACGCTGGTGCCCAACCTCGGCGTGGTCAGCGCCGGCGAGGTCGTCTTCACGGTCGCCGACGTACCGGGTTTGATCCCCGGCGCTGCCCAGGGGCGCGGGTTGGGTCTGGAGTTCCTCCGCCACATCGAGCGCTGCGCTGTCCTCGTACATGTGGTCGACACGGCAACCGATGAGCCCGGCCGCGACCCGATGTCCGATGTGGACGCTCTCGAAGCGGAGTTGGCCCGGTACGGCGGCCTGACCGGGCGGCCCCGCCTGGTCGCACTGAACAAGATCGACGTGCCGCAGGGCCGGGAGCTGGCCGAGCTGGTCGCACCGGAATTGGCCGGGCGGGGCCTGCCGGTGTTCGCGGTCAGTGCCGTGACCCATGAGGGGCTGCGCGAGCTGAGCTTCGCGCTGGCCGGCGCGGTCCAGGCGCATCGAGCCGGCTTGCCGGCGGCAGATTCGGCCCGCATCGTCCTGCGGCCCCGGGCAGTCGACGATGCCGGTTTCACCGTGCACCCCGATCCGGCCGCTGACGGGGCCTTCGTTGTCCGCGGGAGCAAGCCGGAGCGATGGGTCGTGCAGACCGACTTCAGCAACGACGAGGCCGTCGGCTACCTCGGCGACCGGCTGGCTCGCCTCGGAGTGGAGAAGGCGCTGGCCGATGCCGGCGCGGCTCCGGGTGCCGCGGTGACCATCGGCGCCGTCACGTTCGACTGGCAGCCGATGACCCCGGCCGGCGACGTCGAACTGACCCCGACGCTGCGCGGCACCGACGCACGTATCGGCGCGGACGAGCGGGTCGGCGCCGATGCGCGCCGCGAGGCCAAGCGAGCCCGCCGGCGCCCGGCCGGATGACTACCGGCGGGGACACCCGGGCGGACATCGCGCAGGCCCGCCGGGTCGTGGTCAAGGTCGGCTCGTCGTCGCTGGCCAGCGCGGCCGGCGGCCTGGATGCTGCCCGGGTCGACGCGCTGGTCGACGCAGTTGCCGAATGCCATGCCGCCGGTCGGGAGGTCGTCGTCGTCTCCTCCGGGGCGATCGCGGCCGGGCTGGCCCCGCTGGGGCTGCGCCGGCGCCCCCGCGACCTCGCCACCCTGCAGGCGGCCGCGAGTGTGGGGCAGAGCCGGCTGGTACAGGAGTACGCACGCAGCTTCACCAGGTACGCCACGACTGTCGCGCAGGTGCTGCTCACCGCCGAGGACGTCGTGCGCCGGGCGCACTACCGCAACGCCCGCCGCGCGCTGGAACGGCTGATGCACCTGCGGGTGGTGCCGATCGTCAACGAGAACGACACGGTGGCCACCGACGAAATCCGGTTCGGCGACAACGACCGGCTCGCTGCACTCGTCGCGCACCTGGTCCACGCCGACGCGTTGATCCTGCTGTCCGATGTGGACGGTCTATACGACCGGAACCCGGCTGCCTCGGACGCGCGGCTGGTCTCCCTTGTCCGCGGCGAGCATGACCTCCCGACTGTGACCGCTCACGTCGGCGGCAGCGCGCGGATCGGTACCGGCGGGATGGTGTCAAAGCTCGACGCTGCCCGGGTGGCCACCGGCGCCGGCATTCCGGTCGTGCTGGGGGCCGCCGGGTCGGTCCGCGACGCGCTGGCCGGCCGCCCGGTGGGGACCCACTTTCTGCCGACCGGCCGGCGGACGTCCTCACGGTTGCTCTGGCTGGCGCATGCGTCTACGCCGACCGGCCGGCTCCGGCTGGACGCGGGTGCGGTCACCGCGGTCGTGGTGCGGCGCAGTTCGTTGCTGCCGGCCGGCGTCACCGGCGTCGAGGGCGACTTCGCCGCAGGCGACCCGGTCGAACTGGTGGCGCCCGACGGCCGGCCGGTCGCCCGTGGGCTGGTCGGTTACGACGCCGCCGAACTGCCACCGATGCTCGGCCGCTCGATCGGGGATCTCGGCCCGGACCAGCAACGGGAGTTGGTCCACCGCGACGACCTCGTCCTGCTGCCGTGACCGGGTCGGCCGGCGCCGTCGAGCGACTCGCGCAGGTCCTCGGCCATGACCCCGGCCCGCACACCATCACCCCCTTGCTGCACAACGCCGGCAACGCCGTCACCGCCGGTATCTGCCGCTATGCCGGGGCCGGCTGGTCGCTGATCCTCAAGCGGGTCACCCCGCATGGGTCGGGCGGGGACCACTGGGCGACCTCGGACCAGCCTGAACACTGGAACTACTGGCAGCGCGAGCCATTGGCCTACCGTTCGGGCCTGGCCGCGGGTGCCTTCGACGGCTCCGGTATCGGCGCGCCCCGGCTGCTACAGGCCGACGACCGTCCGGACGGCGAGGTGTGGCTGTGGCTGGAGGACGTCGCGGGCATACCGGGGGAGAGGTGGCAACCGGGCATGGTGGCCGACTTCGCGCGCCGGCTAGGTATCGGGCAGGGCAGCTACCTCACCGGCCGACCGCTGCCCACCGACCGGTGGCTCTCGCGGCGCTGGCTCCGGCAGTACGTGGAGTCGAAGCCGGTCGACGGCTCGCTCCTGCGGAAGCCGGACGCCTGGTCAGGTCCGGATGTCCCGGCCGCCTTCGCCGGGCTGCGACTCGGTCTCCTGCAGCTGTGGGACGAGCGCGACCGGCTGCTGGCCGCCGTCGAGGCGATACCTCAGACGCTGAGCCATCTCGACGTCTGGCCGAAGAATCTCCTCGCCACGCCGGCCGGCCCGGTGTTGCTCGACTGGGCCTTTGTCGGCATCGGCGGCCTGGGCGAGGACCCGGGCAACCTGGTGCCGGACTGCGTGTGGGACGGCTTCCTGCCCGCCGCCCAGATCCGCGACCTGGCCGATGCGGTGTGGAAGGGTTACCTGGGCGGACTTCGGGACGCCGGCTGGGCCGGCGACGACCGGTTGGCTCGGCTGGGGTTCACCGCCGGCGGTGCGGCGAAGTACGCCTGGCTGGCGGAGTGGGCGCTACGGCGACTGCGCTGCGGTGAGCTCAGCTCGTACGGCGGCTACAGCACCGTCCCTGTCGAGCAACTCCTCGAGACCTACGCGACGGTCCTGCGGTTGTTGCTGGAGTGGGCCCGCGAAGCGCTCGCCCTGCAAGGCTCACTGGGTCTCGCCTAGGCCACACTTTCCCGGCAATAGCCACGACCACCCGAGGGCGTGCAACGATTTCCGGGAAATAGTGGATCGGGCGAGGTTGGAGGCGCGCACGTGAACGACCCCACCGTGCACGACGCCGCACGGCTGGCGCGGGCTGCGGCCGTCGAGCTCGCCCCGATGCCGCGGTCCACAAAGGACGCTGCTTTGCACGCGATGGCCGCTGCGGTGGACGCCGAGGCTGAGCAGATCCTCGCCGCCAACCGGCGCGACGTCGACCGTGGTCGTGCCGGCGGCTTGTCCGACGCGCTCGTGGACCGGCTGCTCCTGGACGGCGACCGAGTGGCGGCGATGGCTGCGGGGCTGCGCGACATCGCCGCGTTGCCTGACCCGGTCGGCGAAGTCGTCCGCGGCTATGCGCTGCCCAACGGTCTGGACGTCCAGCAAGTTCGGGTCCCGCTCGGGGTCGTCGCCATCGTCTACGAAGCCCGGCCGAACGTCACCGTCGATGCCGCCGGCCTGTGTCTCAAGAGCGGCAACGCGGTGTTGCTGCGCGGGTCGGCCTCGGCGCAGCAGTCCAACAGAACCCTGGTCGAGGTGCTCGCAGATGCGGCCGTGAAGGCGGGCCTGCCCGAGGGCTGTGTGCAGCTCGTCCCAGGCACGGACCGCCAGTCGGTCGCCGATCTGATGCAGGCCCGCGGGCTGGTCGACGTGATCATCCCCCGTGGCGGGGCGGGGCTGATCAACCATGTCGTGGAGAACTCGGTGGTGCCGGTCATCGAGACCGGGGTGGGCAACTGCCACATCTACGTCGATGCCGGCGCCGATCTCGACGCCGCTACCGCGGTCGTACTCAACGCCAAGACCCAGCGGCCCTCGGTGTGCAACGCGGCCGAGACGCTGCTCGTGCACCGGGACGCCGCGCCGGCATTCCTGCCCACGATGCTCGCCGCGCTGCGCCGGGCCGGCGTAGCGGTGCACGGCGACGAGAGCGTGCGCGCCTACGACCGGGACCTGTCCGTAGCGACCGATGAAGACTGGGCTGCCGAGTACTTGTCGCTGGACCTCGCCGTGGGCGTGGTCGACTCACTCGACGACGCCATCTCACACATCCGGCGGTGGAGCAGCGGTCACACCGAAGCGATCCTGACCGGCTCACAGCAGGCGGCCCGACGGTTCGTGTCCGAGGTGGACAGCGCGGTGGTGATGGTGAATGCATCGACCCGGTTCACCGACGGAGCGGAGTTCGGCTTCGGTGCCGAGATCGGGGTGTCGACCCAGAAGCTGCATGCCCGGGGGCCGATGGGGCTCGCCGAGCTGACCAGCACGAAGTGGGTGCTCACCGGCGACGGCCACATCCGCTGATGGGCAACCTCACCCGGCCCGAGGCGCGGCGGCGCAAGCAGCTGCTCGAGGTCACCTCCTACAACGTCGAACTCGACCTCACCCGCGGACCGGACGTCTTCGGCTCGCGGACCACTGTCCATTTCACCTGTACGGAGCCGGGCAGTACGACCTTTGCCGAGCTGATCGCCGGCAGGGTCCACTCGGCGCGACTCGACGGCCGCGCGGTGGAGATCGCCGGTGACCGGATCACCCTGCCCGGCCTAGCGGCGGAGAACGTGCTCACCGTCGACGCCGACTGTACCTACTCCCATACCGGGGAGGGCATGCACCGGTTCACCGATCCAGCCGACGGGGCCGTCTACACCTACAGCCAGACCTTCCTGCACGACGCGCAGCGGGTCCTGGCCTGCTTCGACCAGCCCGACCTGAAGGCCCCGTTGACGTTGCGGGTGACTGCGCCGGCGGACTGGATCGTGCTGTCAAACGGCGAGGGGCAGCAAACAGCGCCCGGCCGTTGGGAGTTCGCCCGGACACCGCCGCTGGCGACGTACCTTTACGCAGTGGTCGCCGGGCCGTACCACTCGGCAACCGCGCAGCACGGCGACCTGACCCTGGGAGTGCACTGCCGGCAGTCCCTGGCCGCGCACCTCGAGGCCGACGAGCTGCTGGAGATCACCGGGCAGTGCTTCGACTACTACGAACGCATTTTCGGCGTGCCGTTTGCTTTCGGGCGCAAGTATGACCAGATCTTCGTGCCGGAGTTCAATGCCGGCGCCATGGAGAACGCGGCCTGTGTCACTTTCACCGACGAGATGGTGTTCCGCTCCCGGGTCACCGAGAGTGCCCGCCGGCAGCGGGCGATGGTCATGGCGCACGAGATGGCACACATGTGGTTCGGCGACCTGGTCACGCTTGACTGGTGGGACGACATCTGGCTCAACGAGTCCTTTGCCGAATACATGGGATTCCTCGCCACCGACGAGGTGACCAGGTTTTCCGGGAGCTGGACCGAGTTCGCCGGCAAGGTCAAGGAGTGGGGCTATCGCCAGGACCAGCAGCCCACCACCCACCCGGTGTCCGGTCCGGTGGCCGATACCGATTCCGCGCTGCTCAACTTCGACGGGATCTCCTACGCCAAGGGAGCCTCGGTCCTCAAGCAGCTGGTCGCCTGGCTAGGGTTCGATGCATTCCTCGCCGGTGTACGCAGCTACTTCGCCAAGCATGCGTACGGCAACGCCAGCCTGCCGGACTTCCTTGCAGCGCTGGAAGAATCCAGCGGGCGGGACCTGACCGAGTGGGCTCGGGTCTGGCTGCAGACGGCGCAGGTGAACACCTTGCGGGCCGAGGTTGCCGAGGACTCGGCGGGCCGCTACACCTCCGCGGCGATCGTGCAGTCGGCCCCGGTCGACCATCCGACGCTGCGGCCGCACCGGCTGGCGCTGGGGTTGTACGACCGCGAGGGCACGAAGCTGATTCGCCGCGAGCGGGTCGAGCTCGACGTCGCCGGCGCCCGGACCGAGGTGGCCGAACTTGCCGACGGACCGGTGGCCGATCTGCTGCTGGTCAACGACGACGACCTGACCTGGGCCAAGGTGCGTCTCGACGCGCGCTCGCTGGCGACGGTGCTCGACGGTGCGATGGGGCGCCTTGAAGATTCGCTACCGAGGGCGCTGCTGTGGAGTGCGGTCTGGGACCTGGTCCGCGATGCCGAATTGCCGGCGGGGGCATACCTGCGGCTGGTAGGTGACAGCGCCGCGGCTGAGCCGGTGGTCGGCGTGGCGGAGTCGCTGGTGCTGCACTGCCGGGCCGCGCTGGACATCTTCGGCGCGCCGGCAGCCCGCGCCGATCGGCTGCGGGACGTGGCGGCCAACTGGCGCGAGTGCCTGCTCGCCGCAACACCGGGGGGCGACCTGCAGTTGGCGTTCGGCCGGGCATACGCCGGCGCGGCGAGCAGCCCGGCCGAAACCGACGAGGTGCGTGGCTGGCTGGCCGGGACCGGGGTGCCGCCCCGCCTGGTCCTGGACGCCGACCTGCGCTGGCTGGTGGTCCGGCGGCTGGCCGTCCTCGGGGCGATCGATGAACCCGCGATTGCTGCCGAATACGACCGGGATACCACCTCGGCCGGCGCCCAGGCCGCGGCCACCGCCCGGGCCAGCCTGCCGGCGCCGGCTGCCAAGGCCGCGGCCTGGAGCGCTCTGCTGGACTCCGACACGCTCTCCAACCATATGGTGACGGCGACTGCCCGGGGCTTCTGGTTCCCCGAGCAGATGGACCTGGGCCGCCCCTATGTCGAGGAGTACTTCGCCCGGATCCCGCAGGTCTGGCACGAGCGCACCGCCGAGATCGCCCTGCTGCTCACCCGGTTGCTGTTCCCGGCCGTGCTGGTCGAACCGGACACCCTTGACCAGGTGGAACGCACCCTGTCCAGAGGGTCACTGGACCCCCGGCTGCGCCGGCAACTGCGCGAGCAGGAGGCGGACCTGCGCCGGGCGTTGGTCGCCCGGCAATGCGATTCGGCGGCGCGATGATGCCGTCACCGCCGCGGGTCGTCCACTGCGATGCGGTGGTGGTCCACCGCCGGCATCCCGGTATCCTCGGCGATGAAGTAGAGCGGCCGGCGCTGGGTCTCGGAGAAGAGCCGGCCGACGTACTCGCCCAGTAGCCCCAGGCAGAGCAGCTGCACCGCGCCTACGAAGAGCAACGCCACCGTCACCGAGGCCCAGCCGGGCACGGTGACGCCGGCGAAGTAGGCACCGATCGCCGAGGTGCCGAGCAGCAGGCACACCGCGAAGCCACCCGCACCCAGCCAGGTCGCGATCCGCAGTGGCGCGGCGGTGAAGGAGGTGATGCTGTCGGCGGCCAGCCGGACCATCTTCGACAGCGGGTACTTCGTCGTGCCCGCCGCCCGGGCTGAGCGGGTGTACTCCACCGTCGCGCTCGGAAACCCGAGCCAGGGGATCAGCAACCGGTACACGCGGTGCCGTTCGGGCAGGCTGCGCAACGCCTCGACGGCGGCCCGGCTGATCAGCCGGTAGTCGCCGGCATGGGCGCGCATCTGTGGTCCGGCCACCCGCCGAGCGATCCGGTAATACAGTCCCGCCGTGATCCGCTTGAAGGCGGAGTCTGATCGCCGGTCGTTGCGTACGGCGTAGACCACGTCGGCGCCGGCGCGGGCCCGCTCCAGCAGAGTCGGGATCAGCTCGGGGG
This sequence comes from Actinomycetota bacterium, assembly GCA_030948385.1. Taxonomy (GTDB): domain Bacteria; phylum Actinomycetota; class Actinomycetes; order Mycobacteriales; family QHCA01; genus QHCA01. The sequence goes on along the minus strand of JALZAK010000129.1, from coordinate 9,661 downwards.
GATCCTGCAGGTCCGCGTCGATGGTCACCACGTAGTCGCCGAGGGCGACGTCGAGGCCGGCGGTCAGGGCTGCCTGGTGGCCGGCGTTGGCGCGCAGCCGGACCAGCCGCAGCTCGGGCCAGCCGGCCCTGGCCACCCGGAGCAGCCCGGCGGTTTGGTCGGTGCTGCCGTCGTCGACACAGATCAGCTCGTACGGCTCGCCCATCCCGTCCAGCACGGCCCGCATGCGCGGCAAAGTGTGCGGGAGGACGGACTCCTCGTCGAACATCGGTACGACGACGCTCAGCATCAGCGGTCCTGGTCCCTGGGGCAGACTGTGGAGTCGTGGATGCCGCCGAGGTTAGCAAGTTGGCCCTCCTGGAGGACCGGCACTGGTGGTACCGCGAGCGCCGCTGGCTCTTGGCCCGGGAGCTGGAGCGGCTGACCGGCCCACCCGGGGTGGCCGTCGACATCGGCGCCGCCGGCGGCGGCAACACCCGCGTGTTGCGCGAGCACGGCTGGCGTGAACTTGTCGTCGAGTACGGCGAGGAGGGGGCCCGTACGGCGGCGTCCCGAGGGCTGCGGACCATCCGTGCCGACGGCACCGCCCTCCCGCTGCGGGCTCACAGCGTCGACCTGCTGGTCGCGTTCGACGTGCTCGAGCACATCGACGACGACCGGGCGGCGGCGGGCGAGATCGCCCGCGTGCTGCGTCCCGGTGGCACGTTGCTGGTCGCCGTGCCGTGCGACATGGCGCTGTGGTCGGCCCACGACGAGGCGGTCGGACACTTCCGCCGCTACGACCGCAACAGCCTGCGCCACCTGATAGTCGGCGCCGGGCTGGCTGTCGAGGAGCTGCGCAGCTGGAACGTCCTGCTCCGGCCGGTCGTCCGGCTGCGCCGCCGCGGCTCGACCGAGAGCGACCTGACCGAGTTACACCCGGTGGTCAACGCCGGCCTGACGACGATCATCCGGGCCGAGCGGCACCTGCCGGTCGGCGGCCGCAAGGGGGTTTCGCTGCTGCTGCGGGCCCGCCGGCCGCTCGACCCGAAGCCGGCCTGATGTTCGACTCGGCCGCGGAGACGATGTCCGCCGACGAGCGCGCCGGCCTGCAGGAGCGCCGGCTGCAGGCAATGCTCGACCGGCTGCTGGCGGTGCCCGGGGTGCAGGCCGACCGGCTCGCCGCCGCCGGAGTGTCGGCCGGCCGGGACGTCGCGCTCGCTGATCTGCCGCGGCTGCCGACCACCGGCAAGCAGGATCTTTGGGACGGCTATCCGTGGGGCATGCTGGCCGTCCCGCGCGATCAGGTCGTCGCGTTGCACGGGTCCAGCGGGACCGGTGGCCGGCCGACCCTGGTTGCCTACACCCGGGCCGACCTCGACCTGTGGGCCCGGATGTGTGCCCGTTCGCTCGGCTGCGCCGGCGCGACGGCCGGCAGCATCGTGCACAACGCTTATGGCTACGGCCTTTTCACCGGCGGCATCGGGATCCACCAGGGCGCGATCGCGCTCGGTGCGACGGTGGTGCCGGCGTCCGGCGGGATGACCGCGCGACAGATCACCCTGCTCCGTGACCTGCAGGCCGACGTACTGACCTGCACGCCGTCCTACGCCATCCACCTGGGCGAGGCGATGCAGGCGGCCGGCGTCGGGCCGGCCGACCTGGCGTTGCGGGCCGGCGTACTCGGCGCGGAACCATGGACGGAGGCACTCCGTACCCAGATCGAGTCGCTCCTGGAGATTGCCGCGCTGGACATCTACGGGTTGTCCGAGGTGATCGGGCCGGGGGTGGCCACCGAGTGCCTCGAAGGCCGCCACGGACTGCACGTGAACGAGGACCATTTCCTGGTCGAGGTTCTGGAGGTCGAGACCGGGCAGCCGGTCGCGGACGGGACGGTCGGCGAGCTCACCTTCACCACGCCCACCAAGGAGGCCCTGCCGCTGCTGCGGTACCGGACCGGTGACCTGGCCGCCCTCGAGCGCGGGCCGTGCCGGTGCGGGCGCACCCTGGTCCGGATGTCGAAGGTGCTCGGCCGGCGCGACGACATGCTGGTCATCCGCGGGGTGAACGTGTTCCCCAGCGAGGTCGAGGCCGTGCTGCTGGCCGACGGGCGACTCGCGCCGCACTACCTGATCGTTCTGGACGCGCGCCGGCCCACGCCGCGGCTGGTGATCGCCTGCGAGCCCCAGGCGGCCGGCCCGGAGGATCCGGCCCAACAGCTCACCGACGCGCTGCGCGAACGGCTCGGCCTGACCTGTGACGTCCGGGTGGTGCCGGCGGGTACGGTGCCGCGTACCGAGGTCGGCAAGGCGGTTCGGGTGGTGCGGTGGACCTCCGGCCCAGCACCGGTGGCCGGCCTGGATTGAGCGTTGGCCCAGCTCACCCCAGCGCTGCGGACCGCGCCGACGGCTCCGCATAGGCTCGTTCCGTGAGCGAGCGCACGGCCCGACTCGGGGTGATGGGCGGCACGTTCGACCCCGTGCACCACGGCCACCTCGTCGCGGCCAGCGAGGTCGCCGCCCGGTTCGACCTGGACGAGGTGATCTTCGTCCCGACCGGGCAGCCGTGGCAGAAGGGCGAGGAGCGGGTCAGTCCGGCCGAGGACCGGTACCTCATGACGGTGATCGCCACGGCGTCCAACCCGCGATTCAATGTCAGCCGGGTCGACGTGGACCGGTCCGGGCCGACGTACACCATCGACACCCTGCGTGACCTGCGCAAAAAGTACGGCACCGCCGTCGAGCTCTTCTTCATCACCGGTGCGGACGCGCTGGCCCAGATCCTGTCCTGGCATCAGGCCGACGAGCTGTTCGAGCTCGCGCACTTCGTCGGAGTGACGCGGCCGGGCTACCGCCTGGTCGATGCGCACCTGCCCGACGGCGTGGTGACCCTGGTCGAGGTGCCGGCCATGGCCATCTCCTCCAGCGGATGCCGGGAGCGGGTCATGGCCGGGCTGCCGGTGTGGTACCTCGTGCCGGACGGCGTCGTGCAGTACATCGAGAAACGCCAGCTGTATCGACCGGTAACCCCCAGGTGAGCGGACGGCACGAGCAACCGGACGAGCCCGAGATCCCGCCGCCGGTCATCCTGCGGCGGCGGCCCTCCGGCGGGCGCCGCCGGCCGGGCACCGGGGGACCGGAGATCCCGACCGGGCCCGCTGCACCGCCGGCAGATCAGCCCATCGACCAGACCCCCCGGGTGGAGCGGTCACGCCGGGTGCCCGAGCCACCCCGGATCGAGCAGGGACCGTCGCTCCAGCCGGCCACCCGGTGGGGCTGGGACGCGCCCGCCACCCAGCAGGCGCCGCGGATCGAGCAGATCCGGGCGGTGCCACCGCCGGTCGTGCCCCCGCCGGTCGTGCTACCGCCGGTCGAGTTGCCACTCCCGGTGCCCGCGGCCGAGCCGGTGGCCAGGACAAGCGGCCGGGTCGCCGTCAAGGAGGGCCAGCGGAGAAGGACCCGGGACCGCCGGCGCCGGCGGCTTCGGCGTACCGCTGTGCTGGGCGTCCTGCTGATCGTGCTCGGCGGCGTCGCGGCTGGATACTCGGTGTTGCACCGGGACCGCAACGGTCGTGGCTACCACCTTCCGGTCGGGCCGCATCTGCGTACCCAGCGCACGCTTCTCTTCGAAGTCCGCGACGCCCACGGCGCTGCACTGTGCAGTGCAGTACTTGCACACGACCCGGCCCAGCCGCGCGGGGCCGTCGTCGTGGTGCCCAGCCGGGTGCTGACCCAGCTGCCGGGAGGCGGAACGCAGCCGTTCGGCGACGTACTCAAGCGGCCGGACGGGCCGCTGGCGGCCCGCCAGGCGGTGGCCGACCTGCTCGGCATCCGGGTCGACAGTTCATGGGTGCTGGACGCGCCGGCATTTGCTCGCCTCGTCGACTATCTCGGCGGCACCGCCGGCGCAGATCCCGGCCAGCAGTTGACCGGCGCGCAGACACTGGCCTTGCTCGCCCCACGGGGAACCGGCGAGGACGAGCTGGCGCGGCTGCCGCGGGTCCAGCAGGTCCTCGCCGCAGTTCTGGCCAAACTGCCGAGCTCAGCGGAGGGAGTGGGACGACTCGCCGACGTCCTGGGTACGGCATCGCAGGTGAGCGATGCCCTCGTGATGACCAGCCTTCTGGACGGGTTGCGGACGGACTTCGCGGCACGTCGGGTGAGCGTGGCGACACTGCCGGTCCTCGCGGTGAACAGTGGGGGGGCGCAGACGTTCCGGCTGGAGATCGACGGTGTGACCCGCCTGGTCGGCCAGGCCCTGGCCGGATCGGCTTTGGCTAGCCACCCGAGCCGCGGCAACCGGGTCCTCGTCATCAATCAGGCGGCCGCGTCGGGGACGACACAGAAGGTTCGCGAGAAGCTCGTCGCGGCCGGCTTCGTCGTTGCCGGCATCCGGGACCAGCCCCCGCTGGACCGCCCGCACACCGCGGTCCTGGTCTTCGACCCGGCATCGCGCACCCGGGCCGGCCGGCTCGCCGCAGCGCTGGGCGTGCCGGAAGCCCCGGTGCAGGTCGTGGTGCGGGCGCAGAGCATCGCCGACCTGATCGTGCTCGTCGGGCGGGACGCCTCGCCGTGAGAGGCTGGAGCGGTCCCGCACCTGCCCTGGAGAGACGTACGTGACCGCATCCCAACGAGCTGTCGAGCTGTCTCGCGCCGCCGCGCAGGCCGCCGCCGACAAGCTGGCAACCGACATCGTCATCCTTGATGTCAGCGAGCAGCTGGTAATTACCGACGCCTTCATCCTGGCCTCGGCGCCTAACGAGCGGCAGGTCCAAGCCGTCGTCGACGCCATCGAGGAACGCTTGCGCGGGCTGGCGGCCAAACCGACTCGGCGCGAAGGTGAGCGGGACAGTCGCTGGGTGCTGCTGGACTATCTCGACGTCGTCGTGCACGTGCAGCATGCCGAGGAGCGCGTCTTCTACGGGCTGGAACGGCTGTGGAAGGACTGCCCGGTGATTCCTTTCGTCGATGCTGCGGCCGGCATGCCGCGCGCGTGAGCCGGCCGCTCTCGACGGGTCCGCGAGGGCCGGACCGGATCATCTTGTGGCGGCATGGGCGCACCGAGTGGAACGCCACCGGCCGCGGCCAGGGGCAGCTCGACATTCCGCTCGACGACACCGGCCGCCGGCAGGTACTGCTCGCGGCGCCGTACGTTGCGGCGCTGGGACCGGACGGGATCCTGTCCAGCGATTTGGTCCGGGCCAGCGACACGGCCGCCGAGGTCGCCCGACTCACCGGGCTGCCGGTACGAGGGGAGCCGAGACTTCGCGAGATGCATCTCGGACGTATGCAGGGCCTGACACACGACGAGGCCCGGGAGCGCTTTCCTGCCGACTATGCCGCCTTCGAGCGCGGCGATCTGGGAGCGGCCGGCCGCGAGCGGCCGGATTCCTTGATGGCCCGGGCGGTGCCGGCGGTGCTCGACCGGGCAGGCGGCACGCTGCTCGTGGTCAGCCACGGCGGGACGATCCGCGCGCTGCTCAACGCCCTGCTCGAGCTGCCCCGGGAGCGCTGGCGCGATGCGTTGGGACCGCTGGGCAACTGCCGCTGGTCGGAGATCCGGCGCCGGCGCGGTGCCTGGCAGCTGGTCGCCCACAATACCGGCCCTGACCTGGTTCCCGACGACAGCCCGGCTACAGCGCAGGACATCGAGCCGGCGATTGCCGGCGGCTGATTCGCTCCGGCGCGGTACGATCCGGGTATGTACGCCGCCGTCCGTCTGCTCCTTGCCGGGCCGCACTGACCTTCCTGGCCTCAGCCACCGGTCAGCGCGGCAGCCCTTGCGGATCGCGAGGGCTTTTTTCCTGCCCGGTGACAACTTCAGGGAGCATCGAATGAGCGAGACGACGACATCGGCCGAAGGCGAGCGTCGCTACGACTGGCGGGCCGTGCAGGAGCGCTGGTTACCGGTTTGGGAGAAGCTGGACCCGTTCCGAGCCGGCGGCTTCGGCCCGGGGAAGCCGAAGAAATACATCCTGGACATGTTCCCGTACCCCTCGGGCGACCTGCACATGGGGCATGCGGAGGCGTTCGCGATCGGCGATGCGATCGCCCGCTACTGGGTGCTGCGCGGATACGACGTGCTGCACCCGATCGGCTGGGACGCCTTTGGCCTGCCGGCCGAGAACGCGGCCATCAGGCGCGATGTGCACCCCGCGGATTACACCTACGCCAACATCGAGACCCAGGCCGAGTCCTTCAAGCGGTACGCGATCTCCTTCGACTGGTCCCGCCGGCTGAACACGTGCGATGCCGACTACTACCGTTGGACCCAGTGGCTGTTCCTGCGCTTCTACGAGCGGGGTCTGGCCTATCGCAAGGCATCGCCGGTCAACTGGTGCCCCAACGACCAGACCGTGCTGGCCAACGAGCAGGTGGTCGGCGGCCGGTGCGAGCGCTGCGGCGCCGAGGTGACCAAGCGGAACCTGACCCAGTGGTTTTTCAAGATCACCGACTACGCCGATCGGTTGCTGGCTGACATGGCCCAGCTGGAGGGGAGGTGGCCGGAACGCGTGATGCTGATGCAGCGCAACTGGATCGGCCGCAGCACCGGCGCCGAGGTGGCGTTCACGGTCGAAGGCCGTGCGGCGCCCATCACGGTGTTCACCACCCGGCCGGACACCCTGTACGGCGCCACGTTCTTCGTCGTCGCGGCCGATTCGGCGCTGGCCGACGAGCTGTGCACGACCGAGCAGCGGGGCGCTTTCGACGCCTACGTCGTGCAGGTCAGCCGGCTGTCCGACATCGAGCGGCAGGCCACCGACCGGCCCAAGACCGGCGTCTTCCTGGGCCGGTACGCGGTCAACCCGGTCAACGGCGAGCGCATCCCGGTCTGGGCGGCCGACTACGTGTTGGCCGACTACGGCACCGGCGCGATCATGGCTGTGCCGGCGCACGACCAGCGCGACCTGGACTTCGCCGGCGCGTTCGACCTGCCGGTACGTACGGTCGTCGACACAGGTGACTCGGACCCGGCCGAGACCGGAATCGCCACCGTCGGAGACGGAGTACTGGTGAACTCCGGCCCGTACGACGGGATGTCCAAGGATCAAGCCATCGCCCGCATCACCGCTGACCTGACGTCCCGAGGCGGCGGCCGTGCCGCGGTCAACTACCGGCTGCGCGATTGGCTGCTGTCCCGCCAGCGCTTCTGGGGCGCCCCCATCCCGATCATCCACTGTGGACAGTGCGGCGAGGTCGCTGTGCCCGACGCCGAGCTGCCGGTGCGGCTGCCTGACCTGCGCGGGCCGGACCTGGCCCCCCGTGGGGTGTCGCCACTGGCGTCGGCCACGTCGTGGGTGCAGGTCGACTGCCCGCGGTGCGGCGGGCCGGCCACTCGTGACACCGACACGATGGACACGTTCGTGGACTCCTCGTGGTACTTCCTGCGGTACTGCTCGCCGGCATACACCGACGGACCCTTCGACCCCGCTGCGGTACGCGAGTGGATGCCCGTCGCGCAGTACATCGGCGGCGTCGAGCACGCGATCCTGCACTTGCTGTACAGCAGGTTCTTCACCAAGGTGCTGTGTGACATGGGGCTGATCGACTTCGGCGAGCCCTTCCTGGCCCAGCTGAACCAGGGTCAAGTGATCAACCGCGGCAAGTCGATGTCTAAGTCGTTGGGCAACGGGGTCGACCTGGGTGTCGAGCTGGACGCGCACGGCGTCGACGCGATCCGGCTGACAATGCTGTTCGCCGGGCCGCCCGAGGACGACGTCGACTGGTCCGACTTGTCGCCAACCGGGTCGGGGAAGTTCCTGGCCCGCGCCTGGCGGGTGTGCGCGGATGTGGGCGCTTCGACGGTCGCCGACGGGCCCGGTGATCTGGCGGTGCGGCGCGGCACCGCCCACTTGGTTCACGCGATCGAGGAACTGGTCGAGGCCTACCGCTTCAACGTCGCTATCGCGCGGCTGATGGAGCTGACCTCCCTGCTGCGCAAGGCGATCGAGCAGGGCCCGGGCGCCGGCGACCCGGCTGTGCATTCCGGCGCCGGGTCGTTGGCCGTGCTGCTGAGTCTGTTCGCGCCGTACACCGCGGAGGACTGTTGGGCACTGCTCGGCCATGACGTCGAGGGCGGCGACCTGGTCGGGCGGGCCACCTGGCCGGCCGTCGACGCCGAACTGCTGGTCCAGGACACCGTTACCTGCGTGATCGAGGTGGCCGGCAAGGTGCGCTCGAGACTGCAGGTGCCGCCGGGAATCGACGAGGACACGCTGCGCGAGCTGGCCCTGACCGATGAGGCGGTCCGCCGATCGCTGGGCGACCGTGCGGTCCGTACGGTCATCGTCCGACCCCCACGGCTGGTCAACGTCGTCCCCGCGTGATGGCCGGCCGGGTTGCCGTCGTCACTGATTCGACTGCCTACCTGCCCGCCGACATCGTGTCCGCCATGGGGATTCGGGTCGTTGCGTTGCCTGTGCTGATCGGGACCCGGGCCGGCGCCGAAGGCATCGACGTGACGCCGGCGGAGGTCGCGTCGGCCCTCCTCGACCGGCGGTCGCCGGTGACCACGTCTCGGCCGGCGCCGGCCGACTTCGCCGGGGCCTACGCCGAGGCGTTCCGAGCCGGCGCGAGCAGCGTGCTGTCGGTGCACCTGTCCGGCGAGCTGTCCGGCACCTGGCAGTCCGCGGCGGTGGCTGCCAAAGACGCCGCGGGGGAGGTACGGGTGCTCGACTCCCGCAGCACCGCCATGGGGTTGGGGTTCGCGGTGATGGCGGCCGCGCAGGTCGCAGCTGCCGGCGGGTCGGTCGAGGCCGTTGCGGCTGCGGCGCGCGACTGTGTCGAGCGCACCACGATGATGTTCTACGTCGACACGCTGGAGTACCTCCGGCGGGGCGGCCGGATCGGCGCCACCGCAGCGCTGCTGGGCACCGCCTTGTCGGTCAAGCCGATCTTGCACCTCGTCGACGGCGGGATCGTCCTGCTGGAGAAGGTACGCACCGCCGGCCGGGGTCTCACCCGCCTCGAGGAGCTCACAGTGGACAGTGCCGGCGACGGCCCGGTGGACGTGGCCGTGCATCACCTGGCCGCGCCGCAGCGAGCGGCAGCCATTGCCGACCGGCTGCAGGCCCGGCTCCCGGCGCTGCAACGCCTGCTGGTCGCCGAACTCGGCGCCGCGGTGGGCGCCCACGTGGGGCCCGGGGTGGTGGGGGTGGTCGTCGTCCGCGCCCCGGCTGCTGCCCACAAGTAGCCGCCGGTCCACAGATCCACGCCGGATTACGGCTGACCGCCCGCCCGGCTGGCAGCGTCGGGCGAATGCTGCGCCTGTATCGCCGTCCTGCGCCGGCGGCCACGGAGTTGGCCCGGGCCAGGGTGGCCGGCCTGCGCGGGCCGGTGGCAGAGCCGGCGTCAGAGCCGTCGGCCGTGCCGGTGGCGGTCGAGAGCGCGCAGGGTGCCGACGAGCCGGCGCCGGCCGGGCGGGCCGGGTGGGTGCAGCGGTGGCTGCCGGACCGGCTGGTCCCACTGGCCGTCCACGGTGCCCGCCTGGACCCCGGCCGCCGAGGCGTGGCCGCGGTCGCGGTGGTGGTGCTGCTGGCCGGCGTGGTCGCGGGTTTCGCCGTGTGGCGATCCAGGCCGCGACCTGTGGCCGTCGCCACCCGCAGCCCGGTCGCCCCGCCCGGCCAGGTTGCTCGGGTCGGCCCGACGGTGGTCGTGGCGGTCGCCGGCGGGGTCCGCCGGCC
>JALZAK010000127.1 GCA_030948385.1 Actinomycetota bacterium | reverse complement strand
GCGCACCGGCGTGCCGGCAGCGGCCCAGCCCGTCCTGCGGCTGCGCCGGCGCACCCGCGACTCTGCCGGCCTGGATGCGGACAGCCGGATGGCCAACCTGGCCGGCGCGGTGGCTGCTGACCGGTCCCGGCTGACCCGCGGGCTGCGGCCGACCGCGGCTGGCCGTCCCACGCTGGTGCTGGTGGACGACCTGGTGACCACCGGCGCCAGCCTGGCGGAGGCGGCCCGGGCCCTCGCCGCCGTCGGTTACCCGGTGGCCTGCGCCGCCGTGGTGGCTGCGACCGCGCGCCGGGCAGGGGTTGGGCCGACGTCGGCCGCGCGCTAGCGTCGATTCCTACGAGTCCCTGGGAGGTTTCGCGTGGACGTCGTCGTCAAGGGTCGCAACGTCGAGGTGCCCGAGCACTACCGCCAGCATGTGATCGACAAGCTGCACCGGGTCGAGCGCTACGACCACAAGCTGATCCGGATCGACGTCGAGTTGTTCCACGAGCCCAACCCGCGGCAGGCCTCGGCCTGCCAGCGGGTCGAGATCACCTGCAAGTCGCGGGGGCCGGTGATCCGCTCGGAGTCGTGTGCCGAGAACTTCCACGCTGCCTTCGACACGGCGCTCGCCAAGCTGGAGAACCGGCTGCGCCGCTCGGCCGACCGCCGCCGGGTGCACCACGGGCTACGCACCCCCACGTCACTCGCGGCCGCCACGTCTGTCATCGAGGGACCCGACCCGGCCGCTCCGGACGGCGCCGCCGCCCGTCCGGCCGCCGCCGGCGCGGACGTCGAAGACCACGCACCGGGCCGCGTGGTCCGGGTGAAGGAGCATCCGGCGAAGGCGATGTCGCTGGAGCAGGCCCTGTTCGAGATGGAACTGGTCGGGCACGACTTCTTCCTGTTCGCCGACGCCGACTCCGGCGCGCCCAGCGTCGTCTACCGCCGCAAGGGTTACGACTACGGAGTGATCCGTCTGCTGGGCTGAACTGCCGTCCCGACACCGTCCGCCCGACATGAGAGGATCGACCCTCCAAGCGGCGCAGATCAGATGGGAGAGCGGTGGCGCAGGACCGGCGAGCACCTCGTGGCTCGCTCGAGGCGATCCGCGTCCTCGTCGTGGACGATCACGCCCTCTTTCGTCGCGGCCTGGAAATGGTCCTCGAACAGGAGCCCGACATCGAGGTCGTCGGCGAGGCGGGTGACGGCACGGCAGCCGTGCAAAAGGCGATCAGCACCCTGCCTGACATCGTGCTGATGGATGTACGGATGCCCAAGGGCAGTGGAATCGAGGCCTGCCGCGCCATCAAGGAGGCCGTCCCCTCCGCCAAGATCATCATGCTGACCATCAGCGATGAGGAGGCGGACCTCTACGAGGCCATCAAGGCCGGCGCGACCGGCTACCTGCTGAAAGAGATCTCTATCGAAGAGGTCGCCTCGGCCATCCGCGCGGTGCAGAACGGCCAGTCTTTGATCAGCCCGTCGATGGCCTCGAAGCTGCTGACCGAGTTCGCCACGATGGTCAAGCGCAGCGACGAGAAGGAGCAGGTGCCCACCCCGCGGCTGACCGACCGCGAGATGGAGGTGCTGCGGCTGGTCGCCCGCGGGCTGAACAACCGCGACATCGCCCGCGAGCTGTTCATCAGCGAGAACACCGTGAAGAACCACGTACGCAACATCCTGGAAAAGCTTCAGCTGCACTCGCGGATGGAAGCCGTGGTCTATGCGGTCAGGGAAAAGCTGCTCGAGATCATCTGACCTCGCAGTAGCTCGCAACGCTTGACACGATGTGCGCCATGCCTGCCGCCGCCGAGCGCTCCGCGAAACTGTTCACCAGGTCCGACCGGGTCATCCTGATCGGCGGTGCGGTCGCCGTCGTACTGGCCGGCCTCACCCGCTACGTCGACCTCGGATCGGTCACCGCTTTCGTGGTAGCCGGCGTGGCCGTGGGCCTTTTGGCCTCCTTGGTCGGGCGCAGCGTCGATCAGCTCGGCGACCGGTTCGGTCCGGGAGCCACCGGCGTACTGCAAAGCGCCCTGGGCAACCTGCCGGAGCTGTTCATCGCCATCTTCGCCCTGCGCCAGGGCCTTGTGGCCGTCGTACAGGCGGCGATCATCGGCTCGATCCTGGGCAACATCCTGCTGGTGCTCGGCCTGGCGTTCCTGGTCGGCGGGCTGCGCCACGGCGTCCAGAAGTTCGACTCGACCCGCGCCCGCACCGTGCTGGCGATGCTGATCCTCGCCGTGGCGGCAATGGTGGTGCCCAGTCTCGCGTCGTACGTGCATACGCCGGCCGCCCGGCACGAGCAGGCGCTCTCCTCGATCGTCGCGGTGGTGCTGCTGATCGTCTTCGTGTGTTCGGTGCCCGCCTCGATCCGGCGCGATCCCAACGAGAAGCCCGTGCACCAGACCGAGGCGCCGCGGTGGCCGCTGTGGCTGGCCATCGGGCTGCTGACCGCAGCCAGTGTGGTGGCCGCGCTGGTCTCGGACTGGTTCGTCCATGCGTTGACGCCGGCAATCCACGCCCTGCACATCAGCCCGGCGTTCGCCGGCCTGGTCATCGTCGCCATCGCCGGCAACGCCGTTGAGAATGTCGTGGGGATCCAGCTGGCCGCCCGCAACCAGGCCGACTACGCGCTCTCGGTGATCATCAACAGCCCGCTGCAGATCGCGTTGGTGCTCGCCCCGGTGCTGGTGCTGGTCAGCACGCTGATCGGTGGCGCCGCGCTGACCCTGGTGTTCGCCCCGATGTTGGTAGCCGCTGTCGGCTTATCCGTCCTCGCGGTCGCGTTCATCATCATCGACGGCGAGTCGGTGTGGCTCGAAGGCGCCGCCTTGCTCGGCCTGTACGGCGTGCTCGCCACCGCTTTCTGGTGGGGCTGACCGGCGGTAGGCCGGCGGCAGCGCAAGCCCGAACGCCTCAGCCAGCCGGAAGATGTCCGCCCGGTCGTGCGGGCGCGGCAGGTAGCCACTGTGATGGACCAGTTGAAGTCGGGCGGAAAGGCAGCCGACCGTACGGCCGCCCACCCGGCCGGTGGCAAACTCCGCTGCCGGGTACGGGCAGTCGGCGCCATCCGCGGCTGCGCCGGCCTGCCAGCCGGTGCCGGTCGAGTCGAATGTGACCGGATGCAGATCCACTCGCTGGCCGGCCGGGGTCGCGAACGCGGCCCTCGTGGGCAGCCAGTCGACGTCGAGGGAGTAACCCAGTGCCGCCAGCGCGGTCGGTACCGCCGGCAGGTCGGCGATGTCGACCAACAGGTCAAGATCGCTGTGGACGCGGGTCTGGGTGCCCAGCAGTGCGTCAACGCCCCACCCGCCGTCCAGCCAGGCGCCGACCCGCGCGTCGGCCAGGGCATCGAGCACGGCGTGCACGTCGTTGACCGTGGCGGTCACGGGCTCAGGTCTTCCGGCAGCAGCGAGAAGGCCACGATGTCGTACCTGCCGGTGGCACCCGGCAACGCCTTGCGCTGCACGCCCTCGCGCCGGAAGCCGGCGCCCTCGGCGGTGCGCTGCGATGCGGCGTTGTCCACGCCCACGCCGGCCTCGAGCCGGGCCAGGCCCACCTGGTCGAACGCCCAGTGGCCGACCAGCCGCAGGGATCGGCGCATCAGGCCGCGACCGCGGTGCGCCCCGAGCAGCGCGTAGCCCACTTCTGCCGTGCCGAGTTGCGGCAGGGTCATCCGCAGGCTGATATGGCCGGCGTAGCTGCCGCCGGCGACGACGACCAGACGTGCCTCGGTGCCGGCCAGCCAGGCGGCCGGCGCAGCAGCCGCGCGCCGGCCGATCTCCGCCCGGCCCGGCGGGTCCAGCCGGCCCGACCACCGCTGCACGTCCCGATCGGACACCTCGGCATACCAGTCCGCGGCATCAGCGCCAACTAGCGGGCGCACCGAGACCACGCCATCGGAGAGTTCCGTGAGGTCGGGCAGCGCCCGCGGCGCCGGACCGTCCGGGTCGTCGCGGCACCGGGCGAACGATTGCAGGTCGACGTGGTCGGTCCCGCTGCGCGCTGCCCGTCGCCGCACCCCCTCGTGCCGGAAGCCGGCCCGCAGCGCCACTCGCTGTGAGACGACGTTGGCGGTGGCCGCCAACACCTCGATGCGCTCCAACCCCAACTCAGCGAACGCCCACCCGGCCAGCGCAGCCAGCGCCTCGGCGCCGTAGCCGAACCCGCGCGCGCCGGGCGCCAGCCAGTACCCGGCCTCGGCACAACCGTGCAACGGGTCGACGCGGGACAGCCAGCACTCGCCGGCGAAATCCCCGCCGGCAGTCACCGCCAGCGTCACCGCATCCTCGCGGTCCCCCGCTTGCACGTGCGCGGTGATCTCCCGCTCCGTCGAACCGGCCCAGGCGGGGAACCAGCGCAGCAGGTCCGCATCCAGGGTGGCGGCGCGGACAGCCGGCGCGTCCGCGCCGGCCAACGGGCGCAGCATCAGGCGGGTCGTGCCCAGCGTCGGGCGCTCGATCTGGTCAGGACCGCTCATGCTGGAGCAGTCTGCCGGGAACCGGCGGCGCGCCCCAGTGGTTTCCCGGGCGAATACGATGAACTCGACGTCATCGGCAAGGGAGCTGAGCGCTTCGTGGTACTCGAGAAGATCCTGCGCGCGGGGGAAGGCAAGATCCTGCGCCGGCTCAAGACCTACGCCAACGCCGTCAACGCGCTCGAAGACGACTACGTCGATCTGACCGACGTGGAGCTGCGGGCCCTCACCGACACCTATAAGGCGCGGGTGGCCGATGGTGCATCGCTGGACTCCTTGTTGCCCGAGGCGTTCGCCTCGGTGCGCGAGGCGGCCAAGCGCACCCTGGGCCAGCGGCATTTCGACGTGCAGTTGATGGGCGGTGCGGCCCTGCACCTGGGCAACATCGCGGAAATGAAGACCGGCGAGGGCAAGACGCTGGTCGGCACCCTGCCGGCGTATCTCAACGCCCTGGCCGGCCGGGGCGTGCACATCATCACGGTCAACGACTACCTTGCCCAGCGCGACGCGGAGTGGATGGGCCGGGTGCATCGCTTCCTGGGCCTCGACGTCGGCGTGATCATCGCGAACACCTCCTCGGAGGTACACCGGGCCGCCTACGGCTGCGACATCACGTACGGCACGAACAACGAGTTCGGCTTCGACTACCTGCGCGACAACATGGCCTGGAGCGCCGAGGAGCTGGTGCAGCGCGGTCACTTCTACGCGATCGTGGACGAGGTCGACTCGATCCTGATCGACGAGGCGCGCACGCCGCTGATCATCAGCGGCCCGGCGGAGCAGAGCGCTCGCTGGTACACCGAGTTCGCCCGGATCGTGCCCCGGCTGGTCAGGGAGGCCGACTACGAGGTCGACGAGGGCAAGCGGACGATCGGGATCAGTGAGGCCGGGGTCGAGAAAGTCGAGGACCAACTCGGGATCGACAACCTGTACGAGGCTGTCAACACGCCGCTCGTCGGCTACCTCAACAACGCCCTCAAGGCGCAGGAGCTCTACAAGCGGGACCGCGATTACATCGTCGTCGACGGCGAGGTGCTCATCGTCGACGAGTTCACCGGGCGGGTCCTGCACGGCCGGCGTTACAACGAGGGCATGCATCAGGCCATCGAGGCCAAGGAGGGCGTCCGGATCAAGGACGAGAACCAGACCCTGGCAACCATCACCTTGCAGAACTACTTCCGCCTCTACGACAAGCTGGCCGGGATGACCGGCACGGCGATGACGGAGGCGTCGGAGTTCAACAAGACCTACAGCGTCGGGGTGGTCCCGATTCCCACCCACCGACCTATGGTCCGGTTGGACAAGCCTGACGTGGTCTACAAGACGGAGAAGGCCAAGTTCGAGGCGGTCGTCGAGGACATCTCCGAGCGCGTTGACCGGGGCCAGCCGGTCCTGGTCGGCACGGTGAGCGTGGAGAAGTCCGAGGTGCTCTCCGGGATGCTGCTGCGGCGCGGCGTTCCGCACGAGGTGCTCAACGCCAAGCAGCATGAGAAGGAAGCCGCGATCGTCGCCCAGGCCGGGCGCAAGAGCGCCGTCACCGTGGCGACGAATATGGCCGGCCGGGGCACCGACATCGTGCTTGGCGGGAACCCGGAGTTTCTGGCGGCTGCTGATCTTCGGGCGCGCGGACTGTCCTCTCTGGACGACGCTGAGGGCTACGAGGCCGCCTGGCCGGCGGCCCTGGAGAAGGCCGAGGCGGCAGTCGAGGCCGAGAGCGAGGAGGTCGTCGGCGCGGGCGGGCTGTACGTGCTCGGCACCGAGCGGCACGAGTCCCGCCGCATCGACAACCAGCTTCGCGGCCGGTCAGGCCGGCAGGGTGACCCCGGGGAGAGCCGGTTCTACTTGTCCCTCGGTGACGAGCTGATGCAGCGGTTCAACGCCGCCGCCGTCGAGTCGATCATGGACCGGCTGAACATTCCGGACGAGGTTCCGATCGAGTCCAAGATCGTCACCCGGTCGATCCGGTCGGCCCAGACCCAGGTGGAGCAACAGAACGGCGAGATCCGCAAGAACGTGCTGAAGTACGACGAGGTTCTCAACTTGCAGCGCACGGTCATCTACGACGAGCGCCGCAAGGTGCTCAACGGCGAGGATCTGCACGAGCAGGTCCGCCACATGATTGATGACGTCGTCGGTGCGTACGTCATCGAGGCGACCTCGGAGGGTTACGCCGAGGACTGGGATTTCGACCAACTCTGGACGGCGCTGCGCCAGCTGTACCCGATTTCGGCGACGGTTGAGGATCTGGAGCGCGCGGCAGGTGGCGACCGTTCGTCGCTGCACACCGAATTCCTGGTGGAGCGACTGCGGGCCGACGCACATGAGGCGTACGACCGGCGCGAGGAAGAGCTGGGAGCGGAGGTCATGCGCGAGCTGGAACGCCGCGTCGTGCTGACCGTCGTGGACCGCAAGTGGCGTGAGCACCTCTACGAGATGGACTACCTGCAGGAGGGCATCGGCCTGCGCGCGTACGCGCAACGCGACCCGTTGGTGGAGTACAAGCGGGAGGGTTTCGAGCTGTTCACCTCCATGATGGAGGGCATCAAGGAGGAGTCGGTCGGGTTCCTGTTCCACGTCGAGGTGGAGGTGGACGAGCCGGTCGAAGAGCAGCCGGCGGAATTGGCCGGCGGGCTCGATGACGCGGCCACGGCCCTCGACACCGGCACGGGTTCGGTCGCCCAGCAGGTGGCCGCCGCCCGGCACGCTCCCGAGCTGCACGCGAAGGGCCTGCAGGCGCCGGCCCGGTCCGTCCCGCTGCAATACAGCGCGCCGACGGTGGACGGTGAGGCGGCGGTCGCTGTCACCAGGACCAGCGAGTCAGCGTCGGCGTCGGGCAGCAACGGCCTGCGCGGAGCGGTCGGTCCCCGGTCGGCGCTGGCCGCCGGCGAGCGTCGGGTGGCACCGGGGCAGGCGGTCGGCAGTGAGCCGTCGCGCAACGCGCCCTGCCCCTGCGGTTCTGGCAAGAAGTACAAGCGCTGTCACGGCGCTCCGGGCGCGGAGTAGCCCTAGCCCAGTTGCAGGGCGGTGCAGCGCCAGCGGCCATCGACCCCCTCCAGGCGGGCGGCCACGGCCCTGGACCGCTCCGCGCCGGCCACCACCGCGCAGACCTCGGCCACGCCGTCGGCCGGCTCGCTGATGTGCAGTGATCGCAACCGGGCGACGTTGCCGGCGGCCCGGCGATGCGGCAGGGCGCGGCTGATCTGCATGTACACCGCGTCGTCGGTCCAGGGCATCAGTTGTTGCAACGGGCGCCGGCCAGACAGCACTTCCATGGTTGCGACGACCAGCCGTGCGGCCCATGGACGCGGATCGGGCAGCTGCGCGCGTGAAGTCGGTTGCCGGTCGAAGGTGTCGTCGGCCCACCGCGGGTGACTCTCGTCCGCTGACCGAGCCTCCTCGAACGGGAGCACATCTTCGCTCGGAATCGCCGGCACGAGGCGCAGGTGCCGGCTGCGCTCGTCGTCGAACGGCGGTTGCCCGCTGGGAACGGCGCGCAGGGCGAGGCGGCCGATCGGGATGACGTCGCGGTCCAGTGCGGTGAGGGTCATGAGGAGTCTCCTGGCAGGGTGGGTGGGCGGAGCTGCTGGCCTGGCAGCAACCTGTTCGGGTCGGCGCCGATGACGGTGCGGTTGGCGGCGTACCAGCGGGGCCAGGCTGCCGCGACCGCCGCGTTGCCGGCGCCGGCGGGCAGGTGTTCGCGGCTGATCGACCAGAGTGAATCGCCGGGCCGGACGGTGACGCCGGACGCGGCGACGCCAGCGAGTCCGGGGGAGTGCCGGGCCGGGCCGGCTCGCGGACCGGCCGGCCGGCCCGGGTGAGCCGGGTGAGCCGTCCTCGGCACCGGCCAGTCCAGATCCAGCACCGCGCCTCCTGTCGGGCGGGCCGGTGACCGGTCGCCGGCCAGCGCCGGCCCGACGCCGGCAGACGTCACCAGGGCGACGCCGAGAGCCGCCCCGAGGAGCCGGCGCATGGCCGCCGGCACGATCCGATCGGAAAGGCCCCGGGCCAGCCGACCGCAGCGACCGGGTGCCGCAGCGCCGAGCAGTACCGCGCAGGCGACCAGCAGCCAGCCCAGCGCGGCCCAGCAGGCCACGCCGGCGACGGCCGCTACGGCGGCGTCGATGCCCAGGCTGTCGGCAGTCGCCTGTGGGGATCGCACGCCGGCGACGAGCCGGGCCGGCGGGGCAGCCCAGGCCAGCAGCCGGAACACCATCGTCACCCCACCGGCGAAGAGCAAAGTGGGCACCGATCGGCGCAGCCTCGGCAGCGGACCAGCCGTCATGGTTCACCTCGTTAGTATCATTTACTTACGTTTGCTTTCGTACACCTGTGACAGCGTGTGGTCAACTGTGAGAGCCCAGCTGTGGACAAGCCGCCCGGCTGTCGGCACGATGCGATGCGCCGTCCGGCCGGACCGGGCGGATGAGCGGGGGATGACGTGGACGGCGACCGGTGGGACGCCCTGTTCGGCGATCTGGAAGCAGAGGCGGATGCCGCGGACGCGGCGGAGTTGCGTGCGGAGGTCGTCGACCGGACCCGGCGGGAACACGGATCGCTGCGCCTGACCGACCGCCTGCGGCCGGCCGTCGGCCGCACGCTGCGGATTGACCTGCGGTCCGGCGTGGCGCTCACCGGGCGGCTAGCCGACGTGGGGGCCGACTGGTTGCTGATCACTGACGAAGCGGGCTTCGCGCTGCTCCCCCTGGCTGCGGTGATGGCCCTCGGCGGACTCAGTGCGACGTCGGCGCCGCCCGGCAGCGAGGGTCGGGTCGGCGCCGCGCTCGACCTGCGTCACCCGCTGCGCCGGCTATCCCGCGGCCGGGTCGGCGTGGTCGTGACGACGGCCGATGGCGGAACGGTGGCCGGGACCATCGATCGGGTGGGAGCCGATTTCGTCGAGGTGGCCGAGCATCCGCCGGGAGAGCCCCGCCGGGCGGGCGAGGTGCACCGGGTCCGGACCGTCCCGGTGCCGGCGGTGACGATGGTGCGCTCGTGTTGACCGCTCAGTCGGGCGGCGTCGTCTCCTCCCGGCCGAGCGGGTGGGCCTGCACAAAGCTGCGCGTCTGGTCGTACAACCGCGCGATGTACTCCTCGAGCCGGCTCTGCTCGACCCGCCACTGGCCCCGGCCGCCGATCTTGACCGCCGGCAGATCGCCGTTGCGGACCAGCGCGTACGCCTGCGAGGCAGAGATGTTGAGGATGTCGGCGACGTCGGAAAGCAGCAGGAAGCGGGGCTCGGCCATGGTGCCGTCGTTCTCCTCATTCTCGCGAAGTGCGCAGGCAAGTCTGCCACTGCCGGGAGGGACGCCGCTCTCGCCCGGCTGGCCTGTGGATGACCGGGTCGGTGGCAACTGGGGGGATGCGGCAGCATACGGGGGAGTTTGTCGAGGACGGGAGAGCCGCAAATGACCGGACGAACCATCTCGACGCCGCTGCCGACATCGCCGGTCACTACGACGAGCACCTCGCCACCGGCCCGCCGACTCCGCACCACTAGCTGGCTGAACCTCCGGCTGGCGCTGGGCGTGCTGCTGGTCCTGGTCTCGGTGCTCCTGGGTGCCCGGGTGGTCGGGGCCGCCGATTCCTCCGTGCTGGTCTGGTCGCTGCGACAGGACATCGCCGCCGGCACCACCCTGGCCGCCGGCGACCTGCGGCCGGCTCGGGTGCGACTGTGGGCCGATGCCGACCGCTACGTGCGGACGGGGGTGTCTCCGGCCGGCCGCACGCTGACTCGCGACATCGGCGCGGGCGAGTTGCTGCCCCGGGCTGCCCTGACGACCGCGTCACCCGGGCGACTGGTCAGCCTGCCGGTGCCCGCGCTGCACGTGCCGGGTTCCTTGCGCCGCGGTCAACGCGTCGATGTGTTCGCCACCGCGAAATCGGCTCCGGTCGTCACGTCGAGCGGCACGGCGCCGAGCGGCACGATGCGAGTGCTGGCCGGCGTGCCCGTCCAGTCGGTGCTCGCACCGCGCGGCGGACTGGTGGGCGGCGGCACCGATATCGCGGTGCTGGTCAGCGTGCCGCCGGATCAGGTGGCCGCGATCGTCGCCGCGCTGCGCACCGCCGACATCGACGTGACCATCGTGACCGGCGGCGACACTTCGTCAGGGACGCCGGCGCGATGAGCCTGCCGATCCTTACCGCGGTCACCGACGCCTCGTGGGAGGCCGACCTGGTGGCCGGGCTGGACGGCGCCGACCTTGGCGTCACCGTGGTACGCCGCTGCGTCGATCTCGCCGACCTGCTCGCCGCTGCGGCCACCCGGACGGCTGAGGCCGTAGTGCTCTCGGCATACCTGCGCCGGCTGGACCGGGAGGCACTCGGCCGGCTCGAGGCGGCGGGCCTGGCCGTACTCGGGCTCGTCGAACCGGGTGACGAGCCGGCTGAGCGCAGGCTGCGCCAGCTCGGACTGCCGGCGGTGCTGCCTACCGACGCGGGCCCGGCCGCGATCGCCGAGGCGCTCCAGGCCGTCGTCACGGCGCGTGCGGTGATCGGCCAGAACGGTGCCGCCGGGCTGCTGCATCACCGGCCTGAGGTGGCGTTCGCCGACGGATCGCCGGCCGAGGGATCGCCGGCCGACGGTGGCCGGATCGTCGCGGTGTGGGGACCCGCCGGCGCGCCCGGGCGGACCACTGTGGCGATCAGCCTGGCCGACGAGTCGGCTCGGCTCGGCCTGCCCACGTTGCTGGTTGATGCCGACACCTACGGCGGCGCAGTGGCGCAGGTGCTGGGTTTCCTCGACGAGGCGCCCGGGCTGGCGGCGGCGGCCCGGCTGGCCGGCGCCGGTCGCCTCGATGTGGCGTCACTGGCCGGCCTGGCCCGCACCGCCCGGCCGTGGCTGCGTGTTCTTACCGGCATCGCCCGGCCGGACCGCTGGCCGGAGCTCCCGGGCAGCGCAGTGCACGACGTGCTGGCCATGTCCCGCCGACTGGCTGCCATCGTGGTGGTGGATTGCGGCTTCAGCCTCGAGCAGGACGAGGAGCTGGTCTACGACACGAGCGTCCCGCGGCGCAACGCGGCCACGATCGCCGCGATCGAGGCGGCTGACGAGGTCCTGGCCGTCGGAGCAGCCGACCCGGTCGGGATGCACCGGCTGGTTCGCGGCCTGAGCGAGTTGGCGGCGGTCCGGCCTGAGGGTAAGCCGCGGGTTGTGCTCAACAAGCTGCGCCGGGGACTCACGCCAGGGGATCCGGCTGTGGAGGCGGGCATGGCGCTGCGCCGGCATGCGGGCATTCTCGATTCGGTCATGCTCCCGTACGAGCGAGCCGGGCTCGACCGCGCGCTGGGCGCCGGCCGGACCCTGGCGGAGGTGGCTCCGAACTCTCCACTACGCCGTGCCCTCGCCGGCCTGGCGGGGCAGGTCGCCGCCCTGCCGCAGGCCGGCGGTCGTCGACGCGGCCGGCGGGTCGGCTGAGCGAGTTGCCGGCCCGGCGGACCGGACAGGCGCCGACGCTTAGCGTTTCGCGGTCGCGTTGTCGTACCGGGCCAGCTCGTCCCGGGCGACCGAACGTACGTGTACCTCGTCTGGGCCGTCCGCGATCCGCAGGCTGCGCAGCCCGGCCCACATCGCCGCCAGCGGATAGTCGTCGCTGATCCCCGCGCCCCCGTGTATCTGGATGGCCCGGTCGAGGACGGCCAGCGCCACCCGCGGCGCCACCACCTTGATCGCGGCGATCTCGGTGCGAGCCGCCTTGGCCCCGGCCGTGTCGATCAGCCAGGCCGCCTTGAGTACCAGCAGGCGGGCCTGTTCGATCTCCATTCGGGATTCCGCGATCTGCTGCTGAACGACGCCCTGAGCGGCCAACGGCGCGCCGAAGGCGACCCGGGAGCTGACTCGTTCGCAGGTCAGCCGCAGGGCCCGTTCGGCCATCCCGAGCGCCCGCATGCAGTGGTGAATCCGGCCGGGGCCGAGGCGGGCCTGGGCGATGGCGAAGCCGGCGCCGGCATTCCCGATCAGATTGCTCGCCGGCACCCGCACGTCGGTGAGCCGAACCTCGCAGTGGCCGTGCTGGTCGGAGTAACCGAACACCGGCAGCGACCGGATCACCTCGACACCCGGTGTGTCCATCGGTACCAGCACCATCGAGTGCTGCTGGTACGGCGGCGCTCCCGGGTCGGTCTTGCCCATCACGATGAGGACCGCGCACCGCGGGTCGGCCGCGCCGGTGATCCACCACTTGTGGCCGTTGATCACGAAGGAGTTCCCGTCGCGCACGATCGAGGTGGCGATGTTCGTCGCATCCGAGGAGGCAACGTCGGGCTCGGTCATCGCGAAGGCTGACCGGATCTCCCCATCGAGCAGCGGACGCAGCCACTGATCCTGGTGCTCTTCGCTACCGAACTCGTGCAGCAGCTCCATGTTCCCTGTGTCCGGAGCTGCGCAGTTCATCGCCTCTGGCGCGATGTCGACCGACCAACCGGTCAGCTCGGCCAGCGGTGCATAGTCCACATTGGACAGACCAGACTCAGACGGCAGGAAGAGGTTCCACAGGCCGCGCGCGCGCGCCTCGACCTTGAGATCAGCGACAACCGCCGGCAGTT
Organism: Actinomycetota bacterium; assembly: GCA_030948385.1. Taxonomy (GTDB): domain Bacteria; phylum Actinomycetota; class Actinomycetes; order Mycobacteriales; family QHCA01; genus QHCA01. The sequence continues at coordinate 1,457 of JALZAK010000127.1, read as the reverse complement.
CATGCTCGCGCCCGGCAGCCCGCAACTCGGCGCGCTGCCCCGCATACACCGGCTCGGCCGGCAGGACCCGCTCGTCCATAAATGCGGTGAGCCGCTCGAGGTACTCGGCCGCGCGTGCGCTCGGGGCGAAGTCCATGCGAGGCACAGTACGGATCGACGGCTCACGCAACGGGGCTAGGGATCCGGGCCGTAGGGAGGGGGATGGCTCGGGTAGGTGTGGCCAGTGGGGCTGGTCCAGATGCTGCTGTGTTGATCGGGCCGGTTGAGCGACCAGGCGGTGTGGGTCTTCACCCGGTGGTGCCGACGGCACAGGGCGGCGCAGTTGCCGGCATCGGTCCCGCCGGCCGGCCAGGGCACGGCGTGGTCAATGTCGCACCGCTGCGCCGGCTGTGCGCAGTGCGGAAAGGTGCACACCCGGTCCCGGGCAATGATGTGACCGGCGAGGTCGGCCGGCGGCGAGTAGGTGGTGCGCCCGTAGTCGAGTAACCGCCCGCTCGCGGGATCAGTGATCAACCGTCGCCAGGTGCCACTCGCGGCGATCCGGCGCGCGGTCGGGGCGGTGATCGGCCCGTAGCCGGCCAATTCTCCGGGGGAGTCGCCGCCGAGCAGCGCGCCGGCGGGCACGGTGAACTGGATATGGGGGCGCCGGCCGTGCCGAACCGGCAGCCGGGGCCGGTCGAGCGCTGCCGAGCACAACTCCACTAAAGCGTCGGCCCGCCGGGCGTCGATTCCGCGGTCGTCGCCGTCAGCCCGGGGCCGGTCGGCGAGCGCGGTCAGCGCGGTCTGCACGGTGAGGATTGCCTCGGCGGTCGACACCGCGCGCAGCTCTGCCATCCCGTCGGGGAGCGCCCAGTAATCCACCCGGCGAGCGGCGGCGGCCAGCTGGTGGGCGCCCTGCGCCGCCGCCGGGTCTGCTGCCAACACGGCCCGGCGAAGGGAGCGACGCAGTTCGGCCACCGTCTGGTCACCGGCCCGCCGCAGCACCTGAGCTTCCACCCGAGCCGCCGCCGGATCGGTCAGGGCAGCGCAGGCTTCGACGATGACGGTTGCAGCCCAGTAGGTGATCTGGCCCCGGGCCAGCGCCTGCCACGTCGCCGGCAGCCGGCGGTCAAGCTCGCGCGCGATCTGCATCCGCCGGTCGGCGCTGGCTGCGGGCATGCGCAGCGCGATCCCCAACTCGACCGCGGCCCACTCCTCGGCCGGCAGCCGGCCGGCGGCTCCCTCGGGCGGTTGCCCGTCTCCCGGCCGGCCCATCGCGGCAATCGCGCGGACCTGCACGGCGGCCAGCCAGGCCGCCTGCCGCTCCAAGCCGATGACCAGGTCGACCTGCTCGGCGCCGGTCAAAGAGCCAGGGTCCAGGGTGCACAGCATGGCGATGGCGGTCGGGCCCGGCTGCGCGCCGGCCGCGATCGCGGCCAGCACCTCGCCCACCGGCGTACCCAGGCCCTCCGCCGGCA
>JALZAK010000094.1 GCA_030948385.1 Actinomycetota bacterium | reverse complement strand
ACTCCCAGCCGCCCGCAGCCGGGGCTCCCGGGCCCTTCTCGCCATTGGTAGGACGGCCGTTGACCTCCGACGAGACGCTGTGGAGCATGTTGGGCCACATCGGTGGAACGCTATTTTGGTTTGTCCCCTCGCTGATCGTGATGCTGACCAAGGGCAATGAGTCCCCGTATACGCGGCATCATGCCGTCGAGGCACTCAACTTCCAGATCACGGCAAGCATCGCGTATGTCGTGTGCTTCCTGCTGACCCTTGTATCGATCGGGATCCTGTTCTTTCTGTCTTGGATCGTGTGGATCGTTGTCGTGATCTTTAGCATCATCGCCGGCCTCGCCGCGAACAAGGGCGAGACCTACCGCTATCCGGTGACCATCCGGCTGGTGAAGTAGCACGCAGCCCGCGTCCACCGACCAGCTAATCGAGCAGGGCCCGCACCACCGCATCGGAAAGGAGCCGGCCGCGCAGCGTCAACACCGCGCGGCCGGCTTCGTGGTCTGCCGGCTCCAGCAATCCGTCCGCGCACGCCCTGCCGGCGGCCGCCCGACCGGAGTCGGTCAGTGCCGACAGGGGCAAGCCGACGCGCCGGCGGATGCCCAGCAGCACCCGCTCCAGGCGCCGGTCGGCCGGCGATAACACCTCGCGGGCCTGCGCCGGCGAGAGCCCCGACGCGATCCGCTCCGCGTATGCCGCCGGATGCCGGACGTTCCACCATCGGGTCCCGGCGACGTGGCTGTGCGCCCCCGGCCCGATGCCCCACCAGTCGCCGCCTGCCCAGTACAACTCGTTGTGCCGGCAGCGGCTGGCCGGCGCCGCCGCCCAGTTCGACACCTCGTACCACGCCATGCCCGCGGCGCTGAACGCCTGGTCGGCTTGCTCGTAGCGGTCGGCCAGGACGTCATCGTCGGGCGCCGGCAGCTCACCCCGGGCCACCTGCCGGGCCAACCGGGTGCCGTCCTCGACGATGAGGGCGTACGCAGACACGTGGTCGACACCGGCGGCCAGGGCCGCATCCAGCGATGCCTGCCAGTCCGCCTCGCTCTCCCCGGGGGTGCCATAGATCAGGTCGACGCTTACCTGCGCGAAGCCGGCCCGGCGGGCTGCGCCGACGACCTCCTGGACCCGGCCCGGCGTGTGCCGGCGGTCCAGGGTGGCCAGCACGTGCGGCCGGGCCGACTGCATGCCGAGCGAGAGCCGGGTGAAGCCGGCGGCCCGTAGCGCCTCGAGGTATGCCAGGTCCACCGACTCCGGGTTGGCCTCCGTGGTCACCTCGGCACCCGGCGCCAGGCCGACCAGCGACTCGACAGCGCGGAGCAACCGGATCAGGTCGCCGGCCGGCAGCGTGGTAGGCGTCCCCCCACCGAAGAACACGGTCCGGGCCGGCGGCACGCGGTCACCGAGCACTCGCCCGGCCAGCCGCAGCTCGCCCTGCGCGACGTCGGCGTAGCCGGCCGCTGAGCCGGCGCCGCCGAGTTCGGCCGCCGTGTAGGTGTTGAAGTCGCAGTACCCGCACCGGGTGGCGCAGAAGGGCACATGCACGTACACGCCGAAGTCCCGCCCGCCCAACGCCGCGACCGATTGTGCGGGCAGCGACCCGTCCGGCGGGGCCGGGTCGCCGGCGGGTGGCAGGCCGGGCATCCCTCTAGTGTGACGGGGGTGACCACCCTCGTCCGGTACGTGGTCAGCGCCGGCCTGGCCACCGTGACACTCGACTCCCCGCATAATCGCAATGCGCTCTCGGCGCAGCTGATCGCCGAGCTGGTCGAGGCGCTGCACTCGGCGGCCGGCGACCCGGCCGTTCGCGTCATCGTCGTGACCCACACCGGTCCGGTGTTCTGTTCCGGGGCCGACCTGGCGCAGGCCGCCGGCAGCGGGCCGGCCGGTCAGCCGGCGGCGACCATGCCGGCGCTGTTGCAGGCGCTGTGGGAGTCGCCCAAGGCGGTCGTCGGCCGGGTCGGCGGACCGGCGCGCGCCGGCGGCCTGGGTCTACTCGCCGGCTGCGACATCGTGGTGTGCGCCCGGGAAGCGACGTTCGCCTTTACCGAGGTGCGCCTGGGCGTGGTGCCGGCGCTGATCTCGGCCACCGTCCTGCAGCGGGTGCAGCCGACGGCTGCGCGCGAGCTCTTCCTCACCGCCGAAGTCTTCGACGGCGCTCGGGCAGTGAGCATTGGGCTGGCGAACTCGGCGGTGCCGGCCGAGCGGCTCGACGACGAGGTTCGCCGCTACGTTGACATGCTCCTGCGCGCCGGCCCGGACGCCCTGGCCGCAACCAAGGCGCTGCTGCGCCGGGCGCCGGCGCCGCGGCCGACTGCGGCCGATCTCGAGGAACTCTCCGCGCTGTCGGTACGCCACTTCACCTCTGCCGAGGGGCAGGAGGGAATCGCCGCCCGGCGCGAGAAGCGGGACGCCTCGTGGGTTCCGGCGGGCTGATCGCGGCATCATGGAGGGGTGACCCGCCCCGCCCGAGCACTCGTGGCCATTACCGCGCTGGTGCTCGTCGCGGGCACCGCGGTGGCCGGATTCCAGTTGGCGCACTGGCAGGTGCCCCGGCCCTTCCAGCCGCCGGATGGCTGCGTGGTCACGGCGCTGGGCCAGTCGGTGTCCTTGGAACCCGAGCAGGCGGTCAACGCCACGACCATCGCGGCCGTCGCCGCGCGGCGTGGGTTGCCGCCACACGCGGTCACCATCGCACTGGCGGCCGCACTGCAGGAGTCCAAGCTGCGCAACCTGCCCGCTGGCGACCGGGACTCGATCGGGCTGTTCCAGCAGCGGCCGTCGCAGGGATGGGGCCGGCCGGATCAAATACGCGACCCGCGCTACGCCGCCGCCCGCTTCTACGCCCGCCTGGTGCAGGTGCATGGCTGGCAGACCATCCCCGTGGCGGTCGCCGCGCAACAGGTCCAACGCAGCGCCGACGGCTCGGCCTACGCCTACTGGGAGCCGGCGGCCCGCTCGCTGGCCGAGGGCCTTACCGGGCACGCCGGCGCCGGCGTCGCGTGTACGTACCGGCACTTGCGCGGTAGCCCGGCCAACCTCCGGGCCGCCATCCAGGCCGACTTCGGCGTGAGCCTGCTGGACACCCCCCAGCCGAACCCGTTCCGCGGGTGGGCGCTGGCCGGTTGGTTGGTCGCGCATGCCGCCCAGCACCGGCTGGCCACGGTGAGCTACCTCGGCCGGACCTGGACCGCGTCGACGGGTCACTGGCGACCCGCCGGACCGGTCAGCGCGCGGGTCCAAGTCGGCGCCGCTCCGCCTACCCGCTGACTAGCGGCGGGGTGCGACCAGGATTTTGCTGGCCCAGTCGTGCCAGGCCGTGGGCAGCTGCGGCGCGGTGAGCAGGCTCGGAACGAGTTCACGGCGGCCGGAGCGGGCCCGGAAAGCCGACCCGATCGTGACCCCGTGCCCCGGTCGCGCGATCACCTCGATCGCATTCCCGGCAGCTAGCTGGCCCGCGGCCAGCACGCGCAGGTACGCACCGGGATCGCCCCGCGCGGTGAACCGCTTGACCAGGTCCGGCACGTCCCAGAAGCCGGCGTAGACCCGGCACGGTATCCGCGGCTCGCTGACCTCGAGCACCGTGCTCCCGATGCGCCACCGTTCGCCGATCTCCGCACCGGTGACGTCGAGGCCTTCGGTGCTGAGGTTCTCACCAAAGCAGCCGGGAGGAAGCGGCCGGCCCAACTCGGCCTCCCACCAGATCGCGTCGTCACGGGAGTACGCGTAGACCGCCTTGTCGACACCGCCGTGTTCGGGGTGATCCTGGAAGTCTCCCGTCAGTCCCAACGGGCCGACTTCCACCGGCCCGGACACCGGATGTTTGTCGATGGCGGTCGCGCGCGAATGTGAGTTGCCGTACGGCGCCGGCCTGATCCGGCCGGCGTTCACCGAGACGACCCGGGCCTGGATGGTCATCGGCCGGACACCTCGCCGGTGGACAGCGCCGCGATGAACGCCTCCTGCGGCACCTCGACCCGGCCGATGGTCTTCATCCGGCGCTTGCCCTCCTTCTGCTTCTCGAGCAACTTGCGCTTGCGGGTGATGTCCCCGCCGTAACACTTGGCGAGCACATCCTTGCGGATCGCCCGGATGTTCTCCCGAGCGATGACCCGAGATCCGATCGCGGCCTGGATCGGCACCTCGAACTGCTGTCGCGGGATCAGCTGGCGCAGCCGCGCGGTCATCGCCGTGCCGTAGGAGTACGCCTTGTCCTTGTGGACGATGGAGCTGAACGCATCCACCGGTTCACCCTGCAACAGGATGTCGACCTTGACCAGGTCGGCAGCGGCCTCGCCGGCCGGCTCGTAGTCCAGGCTGGCGTAGCCGCGGGTGCGTGACTTCAGCTGATCGAAGAAGTCGAAGATGATCTCGCCCAGCGGCAGCGTGTAGCGGAGCTCGACCCGAGCCTCGGACAGGTAGTCCATCCCCAGCAACGAGCCGCGGCGCTGCTGACACAGCTCCATGATCGCGCCGATGTACTCGGTGGGCGCGATAACCATCGCCTTGACCACCGGCTCGCGCACCTCGTCGATCTTGCCCTCGGGCCAGTCGCTCGGGTTGGTGACGGTAGCCGTCGCACCGTCCTCCATGGTCAGTGCGTACACGACGTTGGGGGCGGTGGAGATCAGCGTGAGGTTGAACTCGCGCTCCAGCCGTTCCCGGACGATCTCCAGGTGGAGCAAGCCGAGGAATCCGCAGCGGAAGCCGAAACCCAGCGCCGCCGAGGTCTCGGGTTCATAGACCAGCGCCGCGTCGTTGAGCTGCAATTTGTCCAGGGCGTCACGCAGCTCGGGGTACTCCGATCCGTCGACCGGGTACAGGCCGGAGTAGACCATCGGCAGCGGGTCGCGGTATCCACCCAGGGGGATGCTCGCCGGGCCCTTTTCGGTGGTCAGCGTGTCGCCCACTCTGGCCTGGCGAACGTTCTTCACCCCGGGGATCACGTAGCCCACCTCGCCGACGCCGAGCAGCGCACGCGGTGTGGGCTCCGGCGCGATGACGCCGACCTCCAGCACCTCGTGCGCGTTGCGGCTGGACATCATCAGCCCGCGGTCCCGTGTGGACAGTTGTCCGTCCACAACACGTACGTAGGTGATGACCCCCCGGTAGGCGTCGTACACGCTGTCGAAGATCAGGGCCCGGAGCGGCGCGGCGGGGTCACCCGAGGGTGCCGGCACCTGCGCCACGATGCGGTCAAGGAGATCGGGAACCCCCTGCCCGGTTTTGGCACTGACCCGCAGTACGTCATCCGGCTCGCAGCCGATGACGTGCGCGATCTCGTCGGCGTACCGGTCGGGCTGGGCCGCCGGGAGATCGATCTTGTTCAGTACGGCGATGACGTGCAGGTCGTTGTCCATGGCGAGGTAGAGATTGGCCAGGGTCTGCGCCTCGATGCCCTGCGCCGCATCGACCAGCAGGACAGCCCCCTCGCAGGCGGCCAGCGAACGTGACACCTCGTAGGTGAAGTCGACGTGCCCGGGCGTGTCGATCAGGTTGAGCACGTGCCCTCGCCAGGGCAACCGGACGGCCTGCGCCTTGATCGTGATGCCGCGCTCGCGCTCGATGTCCATCCGGTCGAGGTACTGCGCCCGCATCTGGCGCGCGTCGATAACGCCGGTCAGCTCCAGCATCCGATCGGCCAGGGTCGACTTGCCGTGGTCGATGTGGGCGATGATGGAGAAGTTGCGGATCGTGGCGGGATCGGTATGCGGCACCTGCTGGCGTCTCTCTCGTCTTGATGTCGACTGCGGCGTTCATGGTCCCACGCCCGCCGCGGTCGGCCCTTTCTCGATAGCGCCTCGGGGCTCCTTGCCCGCACCATGTCTGGATGCAGGCGCCCCTGGACTACGACGCGACCGCGGTACGACCGGCCTGGGCCGACCTGCCCGAGTCGGTCCGAGCCCTGGTCTGCCGGCGGCTCGGCTCCGACGTGGTGGACGCCCGCTCACAGCGCGCCGGATTCACCCCCGGCTTCGCGTCCCGGCTGATCTGCGCGGACGGCCGTCGGGCCTTCGTCAAGGCCGCGTCCTCGCGTACGGACCCCGCGATCGCCGGGTGCTACCGCGACGAAGCCCGCATCGTCGCGGCGCTCCCGCCCGGGTTGCCGGTCCCCGCGCTGCGCTGGGTCGCGGAGGACGAGGACTGGGTGGTGCTGTGCTTCGCCGACGTGCCCGGGCATCCGCCGCGCCGGCCGTGGCTGCGGCCGGAGTTGGACCGTCTGCTCGACGTGGTGGCCGAGCTCGCCGCCGCTCTCTCGCCGGCGCCGGCCGGGCTGCGGGTGCCGGCGATGGCCGAAGTCCTCGCCGGGGACCTCAGCGGCTGGCGGTCGCTGCACGACGCCGGGGCCGAGCTGACCGGCCTGCTGGGTGGCGGCGATTGGGTGGCTCGTGAGGTCGAGAATCTGATGGAGCTCGAGGCCGAGGCGCTGACGGGCTGCGCCGGCGACACCCTGGCGCACCTCGACCTGCGTCCGGACAACGTCATCGTCGCCGACGACGGGCGGGTGTACGTCTGCGACTGGAACTGGGCCTGTACGGCTGCTCCATGGGTGGATCTTGTCTGCCTGCTGCCCAGCGCCTTCGCCGATGGGTTCGACGCGCAGGCGCTGCTGGCAGCCCATCCCGCCGGCCGCACCGCTGCACCGCGGGCGGTCGACGCCCTGCTGGCGGCGCTGGCCGGGTATTACGCGCAGGCCAGCCGCAAGCCCCCGGTCCCGACTTCCCCGTCGCTGCGCGCACACCAGCGCGCCTACGGCACGGCGACGCTGGGTTGGCTGCGGCAGCGGGTCGAGGGACTTTGAACCGGCGCCGGCAGCCCTGTATCCTCAGCCCGACGGTGCTGCGTGCCCGGCCGACCTGGCGCCCGCACACTGCCCAATCCGACCCGATCTCCTGACCGAAGGCTGCGCGTGGCGAACATCAAGTCCCAGATCAAGCGGAACCGCACAAACGAGGCCGCCCGGCTGCGCAACAAGTCGGTGCGCTCGTCGGTGAAGACGGCCGTCCGGCGCTTCCGGGATGCCGCCGAAGCCGGCGACCAGGAGTCGGCAGCAACCGCTCAGCGAGCCGCCTCGCGGGCCCTGGACAAGGCCGCCAGCAAGGGCGTGCTGCACAAGAACCAGGCGGCAAACAAGAAGTCGGCGATGGCCCGGCGAGTGGCCTCCCTCTAACCCGCTCTCGCCCTACCTGCGCCCGGCCATCGCGCCGGCCACCACGTCATTGAGCTTGACCACCAGCGCGACCGCCAGAGGCACCACCACCAGCGCCCAGGCGCTCACCTGTTCCGCCAGGACAAGCAGTCCGGCCAGCGCTACCGCACCTTCGAGGAAGAAGAAGCAAGCGACCGAGCCCGGTCGCAGATGTCGCAGCCGCAGCCAGCGCGCGTACATCGGTTGTCGCACCCGATGGTCGATCACGAACCTCGTTCGGCCGCTATCCGCAGCACTGCTCGCTCCAGCGCGTACACCGTGTCGCCGGCGTTGCCCTTCACGTCGGCGTTGAGGTCCGCCGCCGTCCGCATGGCGCGACCGAGTGACGCGGCCGTCCAGCCCCGAGCGTGTCGCTGCGCCCGCTCGACCTTCCACGGCGGCATCTTAAGGGCACCGGCCAGGGCGTACGCGTTTGCGCCGCGAGCCGCGGCGACCCGGGAAACCGTGCGGATGCCGTCGGCGAGGGCATCGGCAATCGGTACCGGATCGACGCCGAGGGACAGCGCCCAACGCAGCGCGGACAGCGCACCGGCCACATCGCCGACCAGCACGCTGTCGGCAACGGTGAAGCCGGTGACATCGGCTCGGCCACGGTGATAGCGGGTCACGGCAGCGGCATCCACGCTGCCTCCGCTGTCGGCGACCAGTTGGGCGCAAGCCGAGGCCAACTCGCGCAGGTCGCTACCGACGGCGTCGAGTAGCACCTGTGCCGCCGGCTCCTCGATCGAACCGCCGGCGGCCCGCACCTCGTCACGTACGAACCCGAGCCGTTCGCCCGGGCGACGGGGGCGCGGACAACTCACCACCGTGGCGCCGGCCGCGATCAGCCCATCCGTGAGCGCCTTGCCGCGAGCGCCGCCGGAGTGCGTGACCACCAGCGTCACCTCGTCGGCCAGGTCGCCGGCGTGGCCGAGCAGGGTCGCGGTCAGATCCTTGCCGGCGTCCTGGCCATCGCGTACCACGACCACACGCCGGCCGCCGAACAGCGACGGGCTGACCATCTCGGCGACCGCGCCGGGCCGCAGTTCGGACGCGGCAATGTCGTGCACCTCGGCCAGCGGATCGCTCGCCCGGGCCGTCGAGACGACCTCGGCGACGGCCCGGGAGACCAGCAGTTCCTCGTCGCCGACGATCAGCCGGAGCGGACCGACAGGCTGCGCAACCATTGCGTCATGGTCGCACGCGAACGGCCGGCGGCGGCCCCCGCGCCGCGGCCGGCCGGGCCGGCCTGACCGGCCGTCGAAGCGTCGGTCCGGTGACTGTGACGAACAACCGGCCGGCGCGGATCGACACCGCCAGCTCACCGTCGCGGTCGGTGCGCCGGACGTCGGCGCCGAGCAGCCGCAGCCGGGCAAGGATGGCTTCGGACGGATGTCCGTAAGGGTTGCCGGCGCCGACGGAAACGAGCGCAAGGCTGGGCCGTACGGCGGCCAGGAATCCGGGCAACTGGTACGCCGAGCCATGATGGGCGACCTTGAGCACGTCGGCGCGCAGGTCGACGCCGCTGCTCAGCAGAGCTTGCTGGGCATCGAGCTCGGCGTCGCCGGCCAGCATCAGGACACGTCCGGCCACCACCACCCGCAGGACGACGGAGCTGTTGTTGGGGTCGGAGCGGGTCCCATGGAAGGCGACTCGTGGCGCCAGCACCTGAAGATGCAGCGGGCCGATCACCCGGCGCTCGCCGACGGTCGCTTCGACCGGGGCCAAGTGAACGGCGGTGCTCTGCACTTCCAGGTGGTGCCAGTTGGGCGCCGGCTCGTCCAGCGGGCCCACCTCGATCGCACCGACCCGCCGGCCGTGAAGGGCTCCCGACAATCCCCCGACGTGGTCCACATGCAGGTGGGTGATAACTATCAGCGGAATCTGCAGGATGCCGAGCTGGCGCAGGCACCGATCCACGGCGGCCGGGTCGGGCCCGGTGTCGACGAGAACGGCCGTGTGCGGCCCGGCGTTGAGTACCAGCGCGTCCCCCTGGCCGACGTCGCAGACGACCATGACCCAGCCGGCCGGCGGCCAGCCCGGGGCGACCACACGCATGGGCAGGGCCACGACACCCGCCGCGCAGAGCGCGCAGGCGGCACCCACCCGGATTGCGCGGACCCGGCCGAGCAGGAGGGCGGCCGCCAGCAACGCGGCAAGGAGCAACCCGCCGGCCGCCCCGGCCGCCCAGGGCAGCGTTGCGCCGGGAATCTGCGCGCCGCGCTGCGCGACGGCCACCAACCATGCGGTCGGCAACCCGGCCACCCGCGCCGACGCGGCAGCGGCGGAGGGCCAGACCGGGGAGAGCAGCGCGGCAAGGACACCCAGCAGGGTGGCCGGTGCGACGGCGGGCACCGCCAGCAGGTTCGCCGGGACCGCCACCAGCCCGATCTGGCCGCTGATCGCTGCAATCACCGGCGTGCAGGCGACCTGGGCTGCCGCCGGCACCGCCACCGCCTCGGCGAGGCCAGCGGGCAGCCGGCGCCGCAGCGCGCCGCGCCAGGAGGGTGCCAGGAGCAGCAACCCCGCCGTCGCGAGCACCGACAGCGCGAAACCGGCCGATCTGGCCAGCGGCGGATCGGCGAGCAGCAGGGCGAACACGGCCGCACACAACCCCGGCAAGGCGGCCCTGGGCCGGCCGATCGCCAGTGCCAGCAATGCCAGTCCGCCCATCACGGCGGCCCGCAGCACGCTGGGCGACGGGCGGGCCAGGATGACGAAGCCGACCATAGCGAGTCCGGCGAGCCCGGCCGCCACCGCCGGAGGTGCCCGAAGCCGCCGGGCGAGCAGCAGCACGGCGCCGCAGACGATGGCGCAGTTTGTCCCGCTCACGGCGACCAGATGGGTCAGCCCGGTGGTGCGGAACTGCTCGGCCAGGGCCGGGTCCAGCCCGCTGGTGTCCCCGATCACCAGGCCGGGCAGCAGGCCACGCTCCCGACCCGGCAGACCGGCGCAGGCGCGCCGCAGCCCCGACCGCAGCGCGCCGGCGGCCCGCTGGATCGTCGAGGCCCCGGTCACCCCGACCGGGGGGCCTCGGGCGGCGAGCACCGCAACGGTCAGGTCGCCGCCGCGCGGATACCCGAGCCGCCCGCTGGCCCACAACCGCTGGCTGGGCTGCAGCCGCTGCCAGGCGGGATCCGTTGCGAGCACCAACACGCGGCCGCCGAGCTGATAGGTCCGCCCGGCTGACCGAAGCTCGGTGATCTGGGTGCTGACGACGACCGGCGGCGACCCGTACGTGACCGGCCGGGTAGCCAGTCGGGGATCATCGGTCACCGTCAGCCGCACGCTGACCTCCGCCCGCCGCTGAGCCAGTGCCGTCAGCGGGCTGGCGTCGCGGGCCCACACGCGCAATCCGGTGCCGGCCGCAGCGGCGAGCAGGCCGATCAGCATCAGGGCAGCGCCGGCGGCGCTGCGCCGGCGGAGCAGAACAGCGGGGACGAGACCGGCGGCCGCCGCGCCGGCCAGCACGGCCGAGAAGGCCACCGTCTGGACCAGGCAGAACCAGGTGACCACCCACGCGGTGATCGCCGGACCGGCCAACCGCAGGTCGGCACCGGCCGGCGCTACGGCCGGCCGCGCATCGGGCCCGGTCGGCCTCACGCGGTCACCAGGGGGCGCAGGTCGGCGAACTTCGCGTCGCCGATCCCCGTGACGTCGCGGAGTTGATCGACCGAGCGGAAGGCGCCGTGCTGGGTGCGGTAGGCGACTATCCGCGCAGCCAGCACCGGCCCCACCCCGGGCAGTGCGTCGAGCTGCGCGACGGTTGCGCTGTTGAGGTCCAGGAGCGGGCCCGGACCGCCGGGCGGCGGCACCGGTCCGCCATCCGGGGATGCGGTCGCGCCGACGACCACCTGTTCCCCGTCGACCAGCCGCCGGGCCAGATTGAGCAGGCCGATGCTCACTCCGGGCCGGACGCCGCCGGCCGCCCGCAGCGCGTCGGCCACCCGGGCACCGGCCGGCAGCGTGAACAGGCCCGGCC
>JALZAK010000091.1 GCA_030948385.1 Actinomycetota bacterium | reverse complement strand
CCGCCCGCCCGCACTCCGGTGAGGAGCGCCGCGGCCGCAGCGGCGACCGGCGCCGGCGAGGGACAGACCGACGCGCTCACGGTGACCGCAGGTCGGTGGACCCCGGCTTCGGCGAACCGTGGCGTCGCCCCGCCGGCCCGGCCGACCGGCGCCGAATGAGCTGATCGGTGGGGCCGGTGAGAGTCGAACTCACACTGGCACGGACCTAAACCGTGTGCCTCTGCCATTGGGCTACGGCCCCGGCCCGGCAGTCTGTCAGACCCTCTACGACGTTCTATCGACCCCCGGTGGGGGCCATATCGCCATTCTCTTGCAATAACGAATTGGTGGCGACTATGGTCGGGCGGTGGCCGTAGACGCACCCGCGAGTAGGCCAGCCGCCCTGGTCGCGCGGGTCCGGGCGTCGCTGCAGCCTCGCGAGTGGGCCTCGATCGGGGCGATGGCCGCCGCCGTCATCGGGCTACACGTGGTGGGCTGGGTGACCCTTCTCGCCTTCGTCGCGCCGCACCACTACAGCCTCGGCACGAAGACGTTCGGTGCGACCACTGGACTCGTCGCGTACACCCTCGGGATGCGGCACGCGTTCGACGCCGACCACATTGCCGCCATTGACAACACCACCCGCAAACTGATGGCTGAGAACAAGCGTCCCCTGTCGGTGGGCTTCTGGTTCTCCCTCGGGCATTCCTCGGTGGTGTTTGCGCTGTGCCTGCTCTTGAGCCTTGGCGTACGCGCACTCGCCGGCCAGGTCACCGACAACCAGTCCGCATTGCAGAAGACAACGGGTGTGGTGGGCACGCTCGTGTCGGGCTGCTTCCTCATGCTGATCGCCGTCATCAACCTCGTCATCCTGGTGGGCATCCTGCGGGTGTTCCGTGGGATGCGGCACGGGGCTTTTGACGAGGCCGCGCTCGATCAGCAGCTCAACAACCGTGGCCTGATGAACCGCATCCTCGGCGGTGCCACCCGGGCCGTCACCAAGTCCTGGCACATGTACCCCGTCGGGCTGCTGTTCGGCCTCGGGTTCGACACCGCCACCGAGGTCGGGCTGCTCATTCTGGCCTCCTCGGCGGCGTTCACCCTCCCGTGGTACGCGATCTTGTGCCTGCCGGTGATCTTCGCGGCCGGCATGTCGCTTCTGGACACCATCGACGGCTCGTTCATGAACTTCGCCTACGGCTGGGCGTTCTCCAAGCCGGTCCGCAAGGTCTACTACAACATCACCATCACCGGCCTGTCGGTCGCGGTGGCGCTGATCATCGGGCTGGTCGAACTTCTCGGCCTGCTCGCCCAAAAGCTCGGAATCCACGGTGGCCTGCTGGGCTGGGTGGCCGGACTCGATCTCAACGTCGTCGGCTACGTCATCGTCGCAATGTTCGTCCTGACCTGGGTGGTGGCGCTGTCGGTGTGGAGGTTCGGCCGGATCGAGCAGCGCTGGTCCGCCGACGTGCCGCGTCGGGCACCCGACCCGGCGTAGCGGCTGCTCCGTACCGTGGCGCCATGAGCCGGCGCCGGGTCACGCTGGTCGCATTGCTGGCTGCAGCGGGTGTGCTGGGCTGGGCCGCGCCGGCGTCCGCGCACGCCGACCTGATCCGCAGTTCGCCGGCGGCCGGCGCCGTGCTCGCCGCGCCCCCCGCCGAGGTGCTTCTCGACTTCTCCGAGGGCATCGACCTGACCCTGGGCTCGGTGTCGGTCGTCGGGCCGTCCGGCCAGGCGGCGTCTGGTCGGGCGCGGGTGCGCGGGCCGCACCATGCCGAGCTCGCCGTCCCGCTGCGGCCCGGCTTGGCGAAAGGCACATACACGCTCAGCTACCGCGTGCTGTCCGACGACGGGCATCCGGTCACAGGTGGGCTCAGCTTCAGCATCGGCGCGCCGTCGGTGCGACCGGCCGGCGCGCCGGCCAGAGCGGCGTCGGGGTGGTGGCTCAGGGAGGTGCTGGTCGACGTACGGGCCGTCGGGTATGCCGGTCTGGTATTGCTGATCGGGCCGGCGCTGGTGCTGGCCGGCCTGTGGCCGCGCCGGCTGCCCGCGGCTCCGGTCCGCCGGCTGGTCTGGGTCGGGTGGTGCACGGTGGGCGTGACAACGGTGGTGGAGGTCGTCCTTCAGGCGCCTTACGCAGCAGGCACCGGGCTGCGCGCCGTCACCGCGAGCCAGGTCGTCGCGGTATTGGGGACCCGCTTCGGGGCCGCCCACGAGGTGCGCTTGGCCATTCTTCTGGCCGGCGCTCCGCTGCTGGTGCGACTGCTGCGGCCCGACGCACCTGACCGCGGCACGCGGGCGGCGGCGGCGACGCTGACCGTCGGCCTGCTGATCACCTGGCCCTGGTCCGGCCACGGCGGCACCAGTCCCATGCCGGCGTTTACATTGCTGAGCGATTCCGTCCATCTGGCGGCGATGGCGATCTGGCTGGGAGGGTTGCTCGTGCTGTCCAGGCATCTGCTCCCGGTCGTGTCGGCCGGCGAGCTAGGCCTCTTGCTGCCGGAGTGGTCTCGATGGGCGACACTGGCGGTCTTGGCGCTGGTCTGCAGCGGGGTCGTGCAGGCGGTGCTCGAGGTGGGCGGGTGGCGCCGGCTGACCGGCACTGCCTACGGCCAGCTTGTTCTCACGAAGGTGTCGCTGCTGGGGGTGATGGTCGGCTTGGCAATCTTCGCCCGGGGCTGGATCCGCCGGCGCCGCCATCTTGGAGTGGAGCCCGACGATCGCTTCCCGCGCAGCCTCCGCGCGCTGCGCCGGGGCCTGCTGGTCGAGGCCGCGGTCGGCGCAGCGGTGCTCGTCGTTGCGGCCGTGCTTGTGCAGACCCCGCCCGGGCGCTCCGTGCCGACCGGTGGCCGCAGTTCCCTTCCGGCCGACCGGGCAAGATAGCGCGCATGGCTCTGCGCATCGAGGACTACGCGATCATCGGCGACACCCACACGGCCGCCCTGGTCGGCACGAACGGTTCCATCGACTGGTTGTGCCTGCCGCGGTTCGACTCCGCCGCGTGCTTCGCCGGGCTGCTCGGTGACGACAGCAACGGGCATTGGCAGATCTGCCCGCAAGGGGAAGTGGTCGCCACCCGCCGGCGCTATCGCGGTCACACCTTGGTGCTGGAGACGGAATTCGAGACCGACACCGGGGTGGTGCAACTCGTCGACTGCATGCCGGTCTGTGACGACCGGGCCGACATCGTCCGACGGGTGGTCGGACTGCGCGGCAGCGTGCAGATGCGCATGGAGTGGGTGATCCGCTTCGGCTACGGCAAGATCGTCCCCTGGGTGCGCAACCGTAGCCACCGCGAGGACACCGGGTCGCTGGTGGCGATCGCCGGGCCGGATGCGGTGTGCCTACGCGGAAACGTCACACCTCGCCCTGAGGGAATGACGCACCAGGCCGACTTCACGGTCAGCGCCGGCGAGACGCTGGACTTCTCGATGACCTGGTTCGAGTCGCACCTGCCGGTGCCTCCTCGCTACCACGTCAATGACGTGCTCGACCGGACAGACGAGTACTGGACCGAGTGGGCGAAGACCTGCACGTACGAGGGCGGTTATCACGACGCGGTGGTCAGGTCTTTGATGATCTTGAAGGCGATGACGTACGAGCCCACCGGCGGCATCGTCGCGGCCGTGACCACGTCGCTGCCGGAGAAATTCGGTGGACCCCGTAACTGGGACTACCGATTCTGCTGGCTGCGCGACGCGTCCTTGACGCTGTGGGCGCTGCTGGCAAACGGCTACCGCGACGAGGCGCAGGACTGGCGCAAGTGGTTGCTGCGGGCCGTAGCCGGGGACCCCGCTGACTTGCAGATTCTCTACGGCGTGGCCGGTGAGCGCCGAGTGGCCGAGTTCGAGCTCGACTGGCTGTCCGGATACGAGGGATCCCAACCGGTCCGGGTCGGTAACGAGGCCGCCGACCAGTACCAGGCCGACGTTGTCGGTGAGGTCATGGACGCGCTGGACCAGGCCAGAGGCATGGGGCTCGAGGAGGACCGGTGGTCCTGGCCACTCCAGCGATCCCTGATGACGTACCTGGAAGCCAACTGGGAGCGCCCGGACAACGGCATCTGGGAGGTCCGCGGCGGCCTGCAGTTCTTCAC